>NZ_JBQDNB010000004.1:131882-276993 GCF_052096715.1 Providencia sp. | reverse complement strand
TGTTGAATCGCGGATAAACCGCAATGACAGTCAAGCCCTCGCTGAGGGAGAGTCGATGGCCGTTTAAACATTGATAATGAACCCATCAAAATGCACAGGTAAAACTGAGCCGTTTTACCCTCAGAATAAATCGATTAATACGTTTGGATGAAGATAGTAGGGAACTGCCAGACATTAATTAAGCCAAGAAGCCACCCATAGGGTGGCTTTTTTGCGTTTGGGGTTTGGTAATCCGATGCGGAAATGTTTAATCGCGGACAAACCGCAATGACTGTCAAGCCCTCGCTGAGGGAGAGTCGATGGCAGTTTAAACATTGACAATGACTCCATCAAAATGCACAGGTAAAACTGAGCCATTTGACCCTCAGAATAAATCGGTTAATACGTTTGGATGAGGATGTTAGTTGCATTTGAATGTGGGCACATATCTGTTATGAATGGATATGTGCAATATAAAGTAGTAAGTAACAGCTCACTTGTTTAGGGTAAAAATGAATATTTATCTGTTTAATACGTTTGGATGGGGATGTTAGTTGTATTTGAATGTGGGTACATATCTGTTATGAATGGATATGTGCAATATAAAGTAGTGAGTAACAGCTCACTTGTTTAGGTATAAAAATGAATATTTATCTGCTTAATACGTTTGGATGAAGATAGTAGGGAACTGCCAGACATTAATTAAGCCGAGAAGCCACCCATTGGGTGGCTTTTTTGCGTTTGGGGTTTGAGCAATCCGATGCGGAAATGTTGAATCGTGGACATACCACAATGACAGTCAAGCCCTCTCTGAGGGAGAGTCGATGGCAGTTTAAACATTGACAATGACTCCATCAAAATGCACAGGTAAAACTGAGCCATTTGACCCTCAGAATAAATCGGTTAATACGTTTGGATGAGGATGTTAGTTGCATTTGAATGTGGGCACATATCTGTTATGAATGGATATGTGCAATATAAAGTAGTAAGTAACAGCTCACTTGTTTAGGGTAAAAATGAATATTTATCTGTTTAATACGTTTGGATGGGGATGTTAGTTGTATTTGAATGTGGGTACATATCTGTTATGAATGGATATGTGCGATATAAAGTAGTAAGTAACAGCTCATTTATTTAGGTATAAAAATGAATATTTCTCTGCTTAATACGTTTGGATGAGGATGTTAGTTGCATTTGAATGTGGGCACATATCTGTTATGAATGGATATGTGCAATATAAAGTAGTAAGTAACAGCTCACTTATTTTTTAATCTATAGATTTCAATGGTAATCGTTCTACTGCTTTTATTGCCATATCTCATACAAAAAAAGTCTAAGATAATCGTTTATACAAAAATTATCATGGATGAATAAAAAACGTATAAAATCAATTGAATATAATTTTGATATACTCGGGTTCTTAATAGGGCAAGGTTATGAGTATGAAATTTTTTCAACTGACCTTGAAATGCTCGACAAGGTACGTAACATTAGTTAAATTATTTAGCATTCTAGAAGTCTAAACGTATAAATGTATATAAAAGGGGATGAACGATGCCAATTCGTTTACCAGACGAGCTACCTGCAGTGAATTTCTTACGTGAAGAGAATGTTTTTGTCATGACCACGACAAGGGCTAGTCTTCAGGAGATACGCCCCTTGAAAGTCTTATTATTAAATTTGATGCCAAAAAAAATTGAAACTGAGAATCAATTTTTACGTTTATTATCAAATACTCCGCTACAGGTTGATATCCAATTATTACGGATTGATCAGCGTGAATCTAAAAATACGCCAACAGAACATTTAAATAATTTTTATTGTGACTTTGAAGATATTAAAGACCAAAATTTTGATGGGCTAATTGTTACAGGTGCTCCTTTAGGATTGGTTGAATTTGAAGATGTTGCTTATTGGCAAGAAATAGAAAAAGTGATCGCATGGGCTAAGTCTCACGTCACATCTACTCTATTTGTTTGTTGGGCTGTACAGGCTGCACTAAAGGTTTTATATGAATTACCTAAATGGACAAGGAAAGAGAAATTATCAGGTGTTTACCAGCATGATACAGTAGCCCCATATTCGCTGTTGACTAGAGGGTTTGATGCTTCATTTTACGCACCACATTCACGCTATGCTGACTTTCCCGAAGATCTTATCCGCCAGTACACTGATTTAGATATTCTAGCGAGCTCACAGGAAGCTGGTGCATATTTGTTTGCTTCAAAAGATAAACGTTTAGCCTTTGTGACAGGGCATCCTGAATATGATGGAGATACCCTCGCTTTAGAATATTGGCGTGATTTTAATGCAGGGATCTCTCCTGAGTTACCTTGTAATTATTTCAAAGATAATGATCCAAATAATGATCCAATTGTTAGTTGGCGTAGCCATGGGCATTTATTATTTTCAAATTGGCTAAACTATTTTGTGTACCAGATCACACCGTTTGATCTTACTCATATGCAACCAACATTAGATTGAAATCAATATTAAATTCTAAATTTAATTGTCATTACTTAGACAATATTTTTATAAATTGAATTATACTAGTTTATAAGTTTGATTTAACTAATTCCCTCCGAGTTATGGCAGCTAATAAAAAGCTGCTTTTTTATTTTTAAGATAAATTATCAAAAATAAAATTCCCTTCGTAATCGCTTGATTTAACGAATATTTAACATTTTTATTTTAAGTAAAGGAATGTTAAGTCAATTTTTTAATTGAATTAAATTTATTATTTATCAATTAGATAATCTATTTTTTAATTAAAATGGAAATCGTTTTTGATTTATTTTGAATTTAATTCTATCCTTGATTCATAGTTAGCCATGAGCGAGGATTGACCAATGGAACAGCAGTTATCTATATCTGATTTAACATTTATAAAAGATATTACCCGTCAAGATGAAAAGGTATTACATGCTGATTCTATTGCTTTTTTATCGGAATTAGTTGACCGTTTCTTTGTTCGTAGGGAACAATTACTGAAAGATAGAATCGGAAGGCAAGAAATAATTGATTCAGGTACGTTGCCAGATTTTATTTCGGAATGTGATTCCATTAAAAATTCACAATGGAAAATACAGAATATACCTGAAGACTTACAAGATCGTAGAGTTGAAATAACTGGCCCTGTCGAACGGAAAATGGTGATTAATGCCTTGAATGCTAATGTGAAAATTTTCATGGCTGATTTTGAAGACTCTCTTTCGCCTTCTTGGGAAAAATTAATTGATGGCCAAATTAATTTAACAGATGCAATTAAAGGCGATATTTCTTATACCAGTGACAATGGAAAAGTCTATCAACTTAAATCTGATCCTGCTGTTTTGATTGCACGAGTACGTGGGCTGCATTTAGATGAAAAACATGTACTTTTTGACGGTGTGCCTATCCCTGGTGGTTTATTCGATTTTGCACTTTATTTTTTCAATAATTATCAAGCCTTATTAGAAAAAGGAAGTGGTCCGTATTTTTATATTCCTAAATTGGAGTCATGGCAAGAAGCCCTGTGGTGGAGCGATGTATTTAGCTTGGCGGAGGATATGGTAAACATACCAAGAGGGACAATTAAAGCCACTATATTGATAGAAACGTTGCCAGCAGTATTCCAAATGGATGAAATCTTGTACCACATGCGCCATCACATTGTGGGTTTAAATTGTGGCCGCTGGGATTATATTTTCAGTTATATCAAAACATTGAAAGAACACTCAGACCGAGTATTGCCTGATCGTCAGGTTGTGACTATGACTCAAGAGTTTTTAAGCGCTTATTCTCGCTTATTGATTAGAACCTGTCATCGCCGTGGTGCTTTTGCTATGGGGGGGATGTCTGCATTTATTCCTAGTAAGGATGCGCAAGAGAATCAAGCCATTTTGGTTAGAGTAAAAGCAGATAAAGAGTTAGAAGCTAAAAATGGACACGATGGTTCATGGATAGCGCATCCAGGACTTGCCGATACGGTGATGGATGTTTTTAATCAAGCACTTGGTGGAAATAAAAACCAGTTACAGGTATCTCGTGAATCAGATGATGAAGTAACCGCAGAGCAGCTATTGCAGCCTTGTGCTGGTGAGCGAACGGAAGCTGGAATGCGAGCTAATATTCGAGTAGCGGTACAATATATTGAGTCGTGGATTACGGGTAATGGTTGCGTGCCTATCTACGGATTGATGGAAGATGCTGCAACAGCCGAGATATCAAGAACTTCAATTTGGCAATGGATCCGTCATGGCAAGGTTTTATCTAATGGCGAAAAGGTAACTAAGTTTCTATTTGAAGAAATGCTAGATGAAGAGTTACAGGTTATTCAAAAAGAGCTTGGTGATAAGCGTTTCCAAAGTGGTCGTTTTCGTGAGGCAGCTGATTTGATGCGTAGGATAACGACACAAGACGAGCTTATCGAGTTTTTGACTATACCTGGTTACCAATTAATAGATTAATCATTCAGTAAATATAATCCGATAGACCTTACATATTCTTATAAAGGACATTAACCATGACAACATCGCGCTTAGAGCAAATCTCTCAATTAGAAAATGAATGGAAGAAGCCTCGCTGGAAAGGCATCACACGCCCTTACTCGGCTGAAGAAGTGATTAAACTACGTGGTTCCGTGAATCCAGAGCATACTTTGGCGCGTAAAGGAGCAGAACGCTTTTGGGCACAACTAAATGGTGGTTCTAAAAAAGGTTATGTAAATGCATTAGGTGCCTTAACGGGGGGGCAAGCTTTACAACAAGCTAAAGCTGGTATTGAAGCCGTTTATTTGTCTGGGTGGCAGGTTGCTGCGGATGCTAATACAGCATCGAGTATGTATCCTGACCAATCTCTTTACCCTGTTGATTCGGTTCCGTCTGTAGTACAAAAAATTAATAATACTTTTCGTCGAGCAGATCAAATTCAGTGGTCGAATGGAATTGGACCTGACAATAAAGAATATATCGATTTCTTTTTACCGATTGTAGCTGATGCTGAAGCTGGATTCGGTGGCGTATTGAATGCATTTGAATTGATGAAAAATATGATTGAAGCAGGTGCGGCAGCGGTTCACTTTGAAGATCAACTCGCAGCGGTTAAAAAGTGCGGTCATATGGGGGGAAAAGTGTTAGTTCCAACCCAAGAAGCTATTCAAAAATTAGTTGCTGCACGTTTAGCAGCTGATGTTTCTGGCGTACCAACACTTCTTATTGCAAGAACTGATGCAGATGCAGCGGATTTATTGACTTCTGATTGTGATCCTTATGATGCTGAATTTGTCACGGGTGAGCGAACGTCTGAGGGTTTTTTTCGTACCAATGCAGGTATTGAGCAAGCAATCAGCCGCGGTTTAGCCTATGCCCCTTATGCTGATTTAGTGTGGTGTGAGACGTCAAAACCTGATTTAGATGCGGCTCGTCAATTTGCCGAAGCTATTCATGAACAGTTTCCTGGTAAGTTGCTGGCTTACAACTGCTCTCCATCGTTTAATTGGAAGAAAAATTTAGATGATGCCACGATTGCTCGTTTTCAAGATGAACTTTCCGCGATGGGATATCGTTTTCAATTTATTACCTTAGCGGGTATTCACAGCATGTGGTTTAACATGTTTGATCTTGCTCATGCATATTCTCGAGGTGAAGGGATGAAGCATTATGTTGATAAAGTTCAAGAATGTGAGTTTGCTGCGATGAATAAAGGCTATACCTTCTCTTCGCATCAACAAGAGGTAGGAACTGGTTATTTTGATAAAGTGACCACAGTAATCCAAGGTGGAACATCTTCTGTGACGGCATTAACGGGATCGACAGAAGAAGAACAATTCTAGTTTTAGTGATGAGATATCGGTTTTATTTTGATTTTTGAATCTCTGTTGTTTTGGTGTATCTGTTTATTTTTAAGGCACGTCACGGTGCCTGTTTTTTTATTGGGGGATAAAATGACATTAGCGACTGAACAGATAATTGCCCAAACTATCTTGCAAGGATTTGATGCTCAATATGGCCGATTCTTAGAAGTTACCTCTGGGGCGCAAGAGAGATTCGAACATGCGGATTGGCATGGCGTTCAGTATGCGATGAAACAAAGAATACAACTCTATGATCATCATGTTGGTTTAGTTGTCGCACAATTGCAGTGCATGGGACTCGCTCAATCTTTGACACCGAATAGACTGTCACAGATTAAGCAAGTTTATGTGACACTCTTGCCTGATTATCCTCGTTTTGAAATTGCAGAAAGTTTTTTTAATTCAGTTTATTGCCGTTTATTTCAGCATCGAAAACTAACGCAGGAGAATCTATTCATTTTTACCTCGCAGCCTGCAAGACGTTTTCGTTATTTACCTCGCCCATTATCTCGTGAATATAAGTCTAAAGGTAATTTATCAAGTTTACTGTTTTCCATATTGAATGGTTTATCTTTGAGGTTACATTGGCGTGATTTAGCTTTTGATATTCAATGCATCATGGAAACGTTAAAAGGGCGATTTCCTCATATAGAAAATAAAAATATTAACTTACATGTTGCCAATGAATTATTTTATCGAAATAAAGCCGCTTGGTTAGTGGGGAAAATTTATATTGATGATGAAGTTCACCCTTTTTTATTGCCTATACATCATGATGATGAAGGTAAAATTTACATTGATACATGCTTAATTGAATTTGATGAGGCAAGCATTGTGTTTGGCTTTGCTCGCTCTTATTTTATGGTTTATGCGCCATTTCCAGCTGCGCTAGTTTTTTGGTTACGAGAAATTTTACCCAGTAAATCTATCGCTGAATTATATATGGCAATTGGTTGTCAAAAACATGGTAAAACAGAATACTACCGTGAATATCTTGCTTATATTAATTTCTCTCGTGAGCAATTTTCCATTGCACCCGGTGTTAAAGGTATGGTTATGTTGGTTTTTACATCACCATCATTTGATCGCGTTTTTAAAATAATTAAAGATGAATTTGCACCACAAAAAAATGTGACTAAAGAGCGGGTTCAAGAGTGTTATCGCTTAGTGAAAGAGCATGACAGGGTTGGTCGTATGGCTGACACTCAAGAATTTGAGAATTTTATTATTGAGAAACGTTTCATTAGTGATGAGCTAATGAATGAATTACAAAAAGAGGCAGCATCAAAAATAGAAGATCTTGGTGACAAGATATTGATCCGTCATCTTTATATGGAACGAAAAATGGTTCCGCTTAATATTTATATGGATGAGGCGAATGAAGAACAGCTAAATCACGTACTTGAAGAGTATGGCTGTGCTATCAAGCAGCTAGCAGCAGCAAATATCTTCCCCGGCGATATGTTATTTAAAAATTTTGGCGTAACGCGTCATGGGCGAGTAATTTTTTATGATTATGATGAAATTTGCTATATGACCGAGGTTAATTTTCGTCATATTCCAGAGGCTTTGTATCCTGAGCAAGAACTCTCTGCGGAGCCTTGGTACAGCGTTGGGGAACATGATGTTTTTCCCGAAGAATTTGCATCATTTATCTGTCAAAATCCCAATATTAGAGATTATTTATATCAGCACCATAATAATCTTTTTTCTGCTAATTATTGGCAAGAATTACAAAACAGAATTATTAATGGTCATGTAGAAGATGTTTTTGCTTATAGTGAGTCATTACGTTTTTGCCACCGTTTTACTGAGACGGTATGCGATTAAAAATGAAAATAAAAAAGTGTTAGATGGATGTCAGTGACGGGCGCCAATTGCGCTAGGCATGTATAAACTCATAAGCTAATTAATCTGCTGAGTATGGGAGAGTAAGTTAGCTAAAAGCTGACAGGCATCGACTAAATTGTTGGATATGCATAATGTGATCTAAGTGATTAGAGCTCAATTTTAATGCTACCTTATCGTATGATGATTATAGCTAGGAAGTGATTATTCTTATTGGTGATAATTATTTGATATTAAAGATTAAGAAATTTTTGATTGAAATCCATTTGATTAAAAAATGTTTTGCTTATTTTATTCTACATTGAGAGGCTCTTACCTAGTTGGGCTAGGTGGTGAACCTCTCATCTTGATTACGTTGATTATTAGATGAAGATTTTCAATTCAAACGCTTTTATAAAAAAAAACGACCTGTAAAAATTAACAACTTCTCTATTTAATGATTTTTGACGTAATCATTAAATATCTAATATTATGATGATCTAAAGTTTAGGCTTTAGTCCCTAAAATTGCTTCTTGTGCTAATTGAGTGATTTTTTCATAGTTACCAGAGGTTAGAGCCTCTTCAGGTACTAACCAAGAGCCACCAATACATAACACGCTATCTAGGGCCAGATAGTCACGATAGTTGGCAAGTGAAATACCACCTGTAGGGCAAAATTTGACTTGTGAAAATGGTCCGGCGATGGCTTTTAGTGCTTTAACGCCACCATTAGCTTCAGCAGGAAAAAATTTAAATTCTTTTAAGCCATAGCGCATACCTAGCATGAGCTCTGATACTGTCGAAATTCCAGGTATCAAAGGAATATTTCCTTGCGTCGCTGCACTTAATAAATCATCTGTAAGGCCAGGGCTAATAGCAAACTGCGCACCCGCTTCGGTCACGGCAATAAGCTGTTGAGCGTTAATTACAGTACCAGCACCGACAATTGCATCAGGTACTTCTTTGGCAATTAAACGGATTGCATCAATAGCACATTCAGTACGTAATGTGACTTCAAGTACCTTAATTCCGCCTTTAACTAAAGCTTTAGCTAAGGGCACTGCTTGTTCTAGTTTATTGATGACAATGACAGGAACAACAGGGCCTTGTTCAAGTACACTTTTAGCGGTCATTTTCCAATTATTCATACGTTATCCTATTAATAAAATAGATTAGAACTCGATACAGCAAGCGCCTTCTTCCGCGCCAGATAAGTTTCGCCTTAATGCACCAAATAATTCTCTACCACAGCCAATGCGTTCATTACTGAGGTCTGGCTGATAAGGTTGACGGGCTATGAGGTCTTTTTCATCGACCAATAATGATAATTCGCCCGTTAATGCATTTACACGAATAATATCACCGTCTTTTACTTTAGCTAAAAGGCCATTATTGTAAGCTTCAGGTGTGACATGAATGGCAGAAGGTACTTTACCTGATGCTCCAGATAAACGGCCATCAGTGACTAAGGCAACTTTGTAGCCTTTATCCATTAAAACGCCTAGGGGTGGCATCAGTTTATGCAGTTCAGGCATCCCATTAGCGGAGGGGCCTTGAAAACGTACAACGATGATGCAATCACGATTGAGCGCACCGGATTCAAATGCAGGTGTAATATCATTTTGGTTATTAAATACGATAGCTGGTGCTTCAATAACTAGATTTTCTTCTGGGACTGCTGATGTTTTTATCACTGCTCGACCTAAATTACCTGAGACTAATTTAGTGCCACCATGGGGAGAAAATGGATGTTTAATATCAGAAATGACCTTATTATCATAAGATGTTTCTGGGCCTTCACGCCATTCTAATTTCCCATTATTTAGCCATGGTTCTAAGGTGTAGCGAGAGAGACCAAAACCTGCAACAGTATGTACATCTGGATGTAATAAGCCTTTTGTTAGCAACTGTCTGATGAGTAGTGATACACCGCCTGCGGCTTGAAACTGATTGATATCTGCTTGTCCGTTAGGGTATATGCGGCAGATCAACGGTACGACGGCAGAAAGATCAGAAAAATCATCCCAATTGATAATAATGCCTGCTGCTCTAGCAATTGCAACGAGATGCATCGTTAAGTTAGTTGAACCACCTGTCGCAAGTAGTGCAACAATACCGTTGATGATGACTTTCTCGTCAACGAGTTGTCCTACGGGTAAATAGTGACCTGATTGCTCAGTTAGCCGCGTAATTTGGTGTGCAGCAGCATTCGTCAATGCTGTTCGTAATGGGGTATCTGGTTGAACAAATGATGAACCTGGAAGGTGTAGCCCCATCACTTCCATCATCATTTGGTTTGAATTTGCTGTGCCGTAAAATGTACATGTTCCTATGCCGTGATAAGACGCGGCCTCAGCTTCCAATAGCGCATTCCTATCGACTTTTCCTTCAACATAGAGCTGGCGGATACGTACCTTTTCTTTGTTTGGTAGCCCCGTGGTCATTGGCCCTGCAGGAATAAATATTGCAGGTAAATGGCCAAATGACAGTGCTGCAAGCATTAAGCCTGGGACTATTTTGTCGCAAATGCCTAAATATAAGGCACCATCGAACATATTATGAGAAAGGCCTATCGCGGTTGACATGGCAATGACATCGCGACTGAGCAGTGAGAGCTCCATGCCATCTTGTCCTTGAGTCACGCCATCACACATTGCAGGCACACCAGAGGCGACTTGCCCAATAGCGCCAGCTTCAAGTAGAGCGGTTTTTAACTGTTCAGGGTACCTATCATAGGGGCGATGGGCAGAAAGCATATCGTTGTATGAGTTGATAATGGCAATATCAGAGTGGGTCAGGCTTTTTAATATTGTTTTTTCGTTACTTTCACATGCAGCAAAACCATGAGCTAGGTTACCGCAAGCAAGTTCAGCTCTATGTACTGTTGAGCTACGAGCTTGTTTAATTTTGTTGAGATAAGCTTCTCGCGTTTTCTTAGACCGAGATATTACACGTTGAGTAATGCGTATTATGTCGTTATTTACAACTGGAGAATCTTCCGCTACAAGGTTGTTATTGCTCATAATAATTGCTCCATGTCACTAAAAAATGATATGTCTACAAAACGGGTGTTTGTTGTGACTAATGAATATTTTATTTGTTAATAAATCAATACAGGTATAAATGCATTCAAAATGTTACCGGTAACATTGTTGAATGAAAATGAAAATGTTGCAATGACAAAAATGATCATTCCAACTTATCTGTGATCTGTATCAAAATTAATTTTTAGTGTTTTTTAAAATAGTATTGGGTTTTATTATTAAATGTTCATATTGAATAGATGAATTTATTCATAAAATTAAGGTCTATTGATCTGTCATACGATGAGGAATATGTGTAATGAAAAGAGGAAAAAAGCACGATGTATAAATGTGTGGGTGCTGTGGTTATCTTTTTAGCTTCTCATTGGGTAAGCGCTGATGTGGTTTTTACATCGGGTTCTTATTCAATTTTAGAAAATGTACTAGTAGAGAGTCAAAATACCCGACAAGAGCTGAAAACTAAAGCTATCACACAGACCTTGCTAAGCACGCCTTATAGCAAGAGTACATTGAATATGAATCCATTATCAGTAGAACGGCTAATTGTGGATTTGAATGCGATGGATTGCATGACTTTCATTGAATACACGGAAGCGTTTAGGCGTGCTGAAAATTATCAACAATTTATTTCTAATCTTATTAATATTCGTTATATAGACCAACAAGTTACTTTTAGTAACAGACGCCATTTTTTTACTGATTGGGCTCAAGAATCTAAACCCATTGCCGTTGATATCACTACAATGATTAGCTCACACGCAGTTCCTATTGAGAAAAAACTAAATAGGAAAGGTAATGGAGGTTCATTCATTTCTGGTTTAGGCGTTAAGGCTAGGTTAATAAACTACATACCGACACGTTATGTAGATGAAGGTTTAATCGAATTATTAAAAACGGGAGATTATATTGGGATATATTCTAAAAATCAGGGGTTAGATGTTACCCATGTTGGTATTGTGATTAAAGAAAACAAGCAAGTTGTATTTAGAAATGCATCATCATTACGTCATAATTTAAAAGTGAGTGATGTAGAGCTTAGGCATTACTTAGATGATAAAGTGGGAATTATTGTTTTTAGGTCAAGTTTAGATTATTACTCTGACATAAACTAACTGAGTGCCTATTATTTAATACTTTAGTCATTATTTTCATATGAAAACATTTGTTTAATAAGTTTCTATAAGCTATTCATAATCTAAAGATTAACTTATCTTTATTTATAAAAAATAAAAATAAGTTAAATTTAATGTATTGAATTTATTTGTATTAGTTACTAATTATTTCTGGTGTTATTTAAAGTGTAAATGAATATTAAATTATCGGAATAATAAATGATTTTTTATTTTATCTATAAAACTAAGGTGATTGGAAAATTCATTTATAAAGCAATAGATTGCTCTTAAAAATAATACGGATGTCTCTTATCTTCATTAGAAAGTAAGGTTAATTCCTATCAATTTTTAACTTTTGATTGTTCATAACTATTTTAAATGTAAGGGATTAATTTTATAATGAATAATACTAGCTAAGTCTTTCTTTTTATTTTTTTGGGGGAAGGTATGCATATACCGGATAAAAAAAATATTTATGCATTATTAGGAAATCATTTACGTAAAGCTAGGGTTGGTAAAGGCTTATCGGGAAATGAGTTAGCCGCAATTATTAACTTAAGTCAGCAACAAATTTCTCGTTATGAGCTTGGAATTAATAAGTTAAGTTTAGATAAACTCATTGAAATTGTTATTTTTTTAGAGATAGATATTGATGATATTACGAGTCTTATATCTAAACAGGTTGAGTATGAAAAAGGAGTATGTCTTGCTGATTAAATAGCCTGTCGATATTTTATGATTTTAAAAAATAAAATTGTATAATTATAAATAACAACCGAAATCTTGACATGAGTTACCATTGTTATGTGTAATGGGGTAGATAAGAAATCTTATTTAATTTTCCTTAAGTTATCTTAGTAATCACAGTATAACCGCCAGATAATATATTATTAAGTCGTCATAATATAAAGTGAGTATTGTTACTATAACTTATTACTAACTGGATGTTTATGTTGTGATCTTTAAAATAAAAATCACACAGAGATTGAAAAATAAGCCTTTATTTTTAACGTTTAAAGAAAAGTTGTTCTTTAAACTAGAGAAGTATAAGGCTTTAAATTAACAAGTATAAATTTAAAATAATCACCTAATACTGTTTTAGGTCATTAGGGGTGAATATATAATTGTTGTATAAAAATAGTATCAGATGTTTTTATAAAAACCCTTTTCTAAGGTATATCACCTTTTTATAGTGTTATTTAGCACTGTATGTTTAAATAAACAACTAATAGAAATGGAATAGGGTACGATAAGATGTACAAAGGAATAGGGATATTTATTATATTCTTACTTATTGGGTGTTCAAGCCCATCATCACAAACAGGTTATTACCTCGACCATAGTTACTCGTCAAAAAATACCAGTGAAAGAATTCAGTATGTTGTGCTGCACTATACTGTTTCAGATGATGAGCAATCTATTAAGATACTGACAAAAGGCAAAGTGAGTTCTCATTATCTTATTCCAAGTCAGCCGCAACAGAAAAATAATCAACCTATTGTATTGCAATTGGTTCCTGAATCGTTAAAGGCGTGGCATGCAGGAGATAGCCGTTGGCTTTATCATACTAGTATGAATGATAGCTCAATTGGTATTGAGATTGTGAACGGAGGTTTCTCTGATGATAAAAAAGGGAATAAAACGTGGGCTCCGTTTAATGATATTCAAATTGTAGCGCTTATCCCGTTAGTTAAAGATATTATGCGGCGTTACAATATTCCTCCAGAAAATATTCTTGGTCATAGTGATGTTGCTCCGCGACGTAAACAAGATCCAGGAAGAGCTTTTCCGTGGCAGCGGCTATCACAACAAGGCATTGGCGCTTGGCCTGATCCTAAAACGGTCACTAAATATTTAGCGGGTCGAAATGTGAATGAGCCGACGAATATCTTACAATTACAAAAAGCATTAAAATTTTATGGCTACTCTGGAATACCATTAACAGGAAAACTTGATAGGGAGACACAAAGTACTCTTCGCGCTTTCCAGTTACATTTCCGGCCTCGAGATATTGACGGACGTGCAGATGCAGAAACTGAAGCTATTGTATTTGCGTTGATTGAAAAATATCGCGATATGTCACGATTTAAGGCATATCAGCAGAAAAAACAGTCAGAAGAAAGCTTTTCTAATCAACATGGGGATTAGTTCGTATTTTTCGTAACTGTTTAATCATCTTAGTGATCCATTTAAGTCTCTGTGAATATTTAATTAACGGTTCGCACCATATTCACGGCTGATTTCTTTTGCTGCTTTGATGACCATAGCGCCGAGCTCGGTAATTCGGTCATCAGTGATACGAGATAGGGGGCCTGAAATTGAAATAGCAGCAAAGGCCTCTTTATGCTCATCGTAAATACAAGCTCCGATACATCGTAAACCAAGGGCATGTTCTTCATCATCATAAGAAAATCCTTGTTTTTTAGCTTGTTGTAGATTCTCTTTTAATGCAGAAGGATTAGTTAATGTATGAGGCGTGTAGGCGTGTAAGCCTTTTTTACTGAGTAGCGAAAATAGTTTTTCTTCGGTAAGGTTCGCAATAAAAGCTTTACCTGCTCCCGATGCATGTAATGGGAGCTTGCCACCAATCGGTGCCGACATTCTCATCAAAGCATTACATTGAACCTGATCAACAATCACGGCATCGTATTCACTACGATCGAGAATGGCTAAATTAACCGTTTCACCAGATCCATCCATCAAACGACGTAATATTGGATGTACAAGTGCGAGTAAGTTGCGGCTTTCAAGAAAACTACTGCCGATAATGAATGCATTAGATGCGATGACCCACAGTCCTAAATCGCCTGTCTGGCGTACAAAACCATGTTGCTCTAACGTCATCAGTAGGCGATGAGTGGTTGAGTTAGGTAAACCTGATTGAAGAGCGATATCGGTTAATGCAATACCGCCAGTTGATTCAGAAATATATTCCAAAAGTGTCAGTCCACGACTTAATGATTGGACTTGTCCTGCTGCTGTAGCTCCACTGGCAGGGCCTTTTGCCTTTTTTAATTTTTTTGTAATTGGTGCAGTCGCCATTAAGTCTCTCCTGACTGGAATGTATTTTTGTTTCTATTATGAATGATTTCCCCTGAAAATACTCATCGGATCAGTGAGAAATTAGATCTGGAGGCAACCTGAGAAACTCTCATCACAGCGATAAATTTTCTAACTGAAAGTTGTGATAGGATGTGAGAGCGAAAAATTTAACTTATTATTTGGGTGTCCGATTTCAGGAGGGCAGTGCAGTGTCCAGTAAAATCAAACAATTAGAACAAGAATTAAAGAAGCGCATCTTAGTCCTCGATGGTGCTATGGGAACGATGATCCAGCGCCATAAATTAACCGAAGAACAATTTCGCGGTGAAAGATTTGCTGATTGGCCTAGCGATCTAAAAGGTAATAATGATCTTCTCGTACTGACGCAACCGGATATTATCCGTGAGATCCATAGCCAATATTTTGAAGCTGGCGCGGATATTATTGAAACCAATACATTTAACTCGACGCCAATCGCGATGGCTGATTACCGAATGGAAGCTCTTTCCGCTGAAATTAATCAGGTTGCTGCGCAGATTGCGCGTGAATGTGCTGATGAATGGACGCGCAAAACACCAGAGCAGCCACGTTATGTCGCGGGTGTTTTAGGTCCAACTAACCGAACTGCCTCGATCTCCCCCGATGTTAATGACCCTGCATTTAGAAATGTGACCTTCGATTTGCTGGTGGATGCTTATCGTGAATCAACGCGCGCTTTAATTAATGGTGGTGTTGATTTAATCATGATCGAAACCATTTTCGATACGTTAAACGCCAAAGCAGCTATTTTTGCGGTAGAAAGTGAATTTGAAGCACTCAATATTTATTTGCCCGTGATGATTTCTGGCACGATCACCGATGCATCAGGTCGAACGCTATCTGGGCAAACGACCGAAGCCTTCTATAACTCTTTACGTCATGCACAGCCATTATCATTTGGCCTTAATTGTGCATTAGGCCCTGATGAGCTACGTCAATATATCGCTGAATTATCTAGAATTTCTGAGTGTTATGTAAGCGCTCACCCAAATGCAGGTTTACCTAATGCGTTTGGCGAATATGATCTTGATGCACAAAATATGGCTGCGCAAATTCATGAATGGGCGCAAGCCGGATTCTTGAATATAGTCGGGGGTTGTTGCGGAACCACGCCTTTGCATATTCAAAAAATGGCTGAAGCAGTCAAAGGTTTGGCACCACGGCAGCTCCCTGAATTACCGATTGAATGTCGATTAGCGGGCCTTGAGCCACTTAATATTGGGCAAAAATCATTATTTGTTAACGTGGGTGAGCGTACTAATGTCACCGGGTCAGCAAAATTTAAACGCTTAATTAAAGAAGAAAACTATCAAGAAGCGTTAGATGTTGCTCGTCAACAAGTTGAAAGTGGCGCACAGATTATTGATATCAATATGGATGAGGGAATGCTGGACTCTCATGCTGCAATGGTGCGATTTTTGAACTTAATTGCCGGTGAACCTGATATTTCTCGTGTGCCGATTATGATTGACTCCTCTAAATGGGAGGTTATTGAAAAAGGTCTTAAGTGTATACAGGGTAAGGGGATTGTTAACTCTATTTCGATGAAAGAAGGAGAAACCGCTTTTATCGAACATGCTAAATTAGTACGTAAGTATGGGGCTGCAATGGTTGTTATGGCCTTTGATGAGATTGGGCAAGCGGATACTCGTGAACGAAAAATTGAGATTTGTCGCCGTGCTTATCAAATATTAACTGAAACCGTTGGTTTTCCACCTGAAGATATTATTTTCGATCCTAATATTTTTGCGGTAGCGACGGGTATCGAAGAACATAATAATTATGCGGTTGATTTTATTGAAGTCTGTAAAGATATTAAGCAACAACTGCCGTATGCGATGATTTCAGGTGGTGTATCCAATGTATCATTCTCATTTAGAGGAAATGATGCTGTTCGTGAAGCTATCCATGCGGTTTTTTTGTATTACGCGATTCGAAATGGCATGGATATGGGGATCGTAAATGCGGGGCAATTAGCCATTTATGATGATTTACCCTCAGAGTTAAAAAATGCAGTTGAAGATGTCATTTTAAACCGTCGGGATGATGGTACTGAGCGTTTATTAGAGCTTGCAGAAAAATATCGCTCGACAGGGTCAGAAGAACAACAAATACAGCAAGCAGAGTGGCGAAGTTGGGAAGTTGAAAAACGCTTAGAGTACGCCTTGGTTAAAGGTATCACTGAATTTATCGTTCAAGATACGGAAGAGGCGAGAGCACGTGCAACAAGTCCAATTGAAGTCATTGAAGGTTCTTTGATGAACGGAATGAACGTGGTAGGAGACCTGTTTGGTGAAGGAAAAATGTTTCTGCCACAAGTCGTGAAATCCGCCCGAGTCATGAAACAAGCTGTTGCTTATTTAGAACCGTATATTAATGAATTAAAACAGTCGAGTAGCAGTGCAGGTAAAGTCCTACTGGCGACAGTGAAAGGCGATGTACACGATATCGGGAAAAATATTGTTGGTGTAGTTTTACAATGTAATAATTATGAAATCATTGATTTAGGCGTTATGGTGCCGTGCGAAACTATTTTAAAAACCGCCCGCGAGCAAAATGTCGATATTATTGGTTTGTCTGGGCTAATAACACCATCCCTTGATGAAATGGTGCATGTCGCTAAAGAGATGGAAAGGCAAGGTTTCTCGTTGCCATTATTAATTGGCGGCGCAACAACTTCTAAAGCACATACTGCGGTTAAAATTGAACCTAATTATGTTCGTGGGCCAACCACTTATGTCTCTAACGCTTCTCGTACCGTTGGGGTTGTTTCTGCATTACTTTCTGAAATAAAAAAACCAGAATTTGTAGAACGTACACGTCGTGAATATGAAACCGTCCGTCAGCAACATGGGCGCCGTAGGCCAAAAACACCGCCTGTTTCTCTTGATGTTGCGCGTGCGAATTCGGTAAAAATTGACTGGACAAATTATCAGCCCCCTGTACCTAATTTCTTAGGTGTTCAAGAAGTAGAAGCCTCTATTGAGGTATTGCGCCATTATATTGATTGGACTCCTTTTTTCATGACGTGGTCTCTCGCGGGTAAATATCCGCGAATTTTAGATGATGAAGTAGTGGGCTCTGAAGCTCGTAGGTTATTAGCTGATGCCAATGAGATGTTAGATATGTTGGCAGAGAAAAAACTGCTGACGCCTAAAGGTATTTTTGGTTTATTTCCAGCAAACAGTGTAGGGGATGATATTGAAATTTATCACTCTTCATTGCGTGATAGCGTTCAGGCTGTTGGGCTTAATTTACGTCAGCAAACATTGAAAACTGATTTTCCAAATTATTGCTTATCGGATTTTGTTGCACCTAAAGAGAGTGGTAAGGCCGATTATATCGGTGCATTTGCCGTGACTGGTGGTTTAGAAGAAGACGCGCTGGCTGAGCAATATGAAAATGAGCATGATGATTATAATAAAATTATGCTTAAAGCATTAGCAGATAGATTGGCGGAAGCATTTGCAGAATATTTACATCAGCAAGTAAGAATGCGTTATTGGGGCTATGCCGCAGATGAAAATTTGAGTAATGAAGAGCTCATTCGTGAAAATTATCAAGGAACACGGCCTGCTCCAGGGTATCCGGCTTGTCCTGAACATACTGAGAAAGAAAAGATTTGGCAGTTACTGGACGTTGAAACGCAGGTCGGCATGAAATTGACGAGCTCATTTGCGATGTGGCCGGGAGCTTCGGTATCGGGTTGGTATTTTAGTCATCCTGATAGTAAATATTTTGCGGTGGCGCAACTACAGAAAGATCAAATCGAAGATTATGCAAAGCGTAAAGGGATGTTAGTGACTGAACTTGAGCGCTGGCTAGCACCTAATTTAGGTTATGACCCGGAGGACTAATGGATCAGTGGATTGATTTTTCATGCATTAGGCACCATCTTATAGCTATGACATTCAAAGGGGCCAAATGATGAGCTATGAATTTATTATTGAAGAAAAACTACCATCAGCGTCAGTTTTTCCTTATCAGATTCAAAATAGTGCAGCGCCAGAAACGTTCATATTGAGTGAAGATGCTGTAAGCGCCATGATGAGTATTTTACAAATTATGGATAAGCTTGATACAGATGATTCACTCAATGAACACTGTTTTAATCAGATATGGTTAAGAAGTGAGTTAACTCCGGCGAGAGCAGAAGAAATCTATTTATTTCTTGAAGAGCAAGAAAAAGTAGAACCTCTACCTTCTGATGAGGAAATTACGGCTTTTCATCAAGCACAAAAAGATGAAGATAAACTGTTATCTCAAGAAAGTGCTAAAGATGGGATGATACCGGTACATAAGTTTTCGACTAATGATGGCTGGTTAGTGACATCTAAAGAAAGTGGATTGATTGCAGAGACTTTTTCGCCTGAGTTAATTAAAGAAAATCATTTTGTGATCTCTCAGATTTCAAGTTTGTGTAATATTAGCCATCCAAAACTAGAAGTGATATTCATCGAATGGGGCAAGTTTAATTTATTTGCCAGTAAACATGGTGGTTATCGAGTTAATTAATCGATAGTGTTTATTTTTGATTTGGCTTCTTACTTGTAAATATGACTGTTCAGTGCAGCTAAGGTCTTGGAGTATTGAGTGGTTAGCTGCCTGAATTTTTATCCGCTATTCTTGCTCAATTTCATTATTTTAAGCTTGAGTCCCTTATGATTTTTTTATTGAGGTGTTATGTTAATAACATCATTCTAGTTAATGGATTAAATCGATGAAATTACACCATCTATTGCTGGGTCTGTGTATTAGCTATATCCCTTTTACACAAGCTGAATCGGTAAAAGGGGACTCAATAAAAGAAAAATCTCAGACCCTCTTAGTACAAACAAAACAGAATGATTTTCCTGCTGAATTTAAAAAGAAAATGACACAGGCATCTAATGGCGATGTGAATGCGATGATTGATATCGGCATTGCTTATATGGATGGGACTGAGTTTTTAGAGGCTGACGATAAAATCGCCTATCGTTGGTTTAAAAAAGTCGCTGATTTAGATAACACGGATGGTGATTATTACCTCGGTATGTTATTACAAAACCAGAAGAAATACACTGAAGCCGCAAATTGGTACCGCAAAGGTGCAGAGAAAGGTGACGCCTATTGCCAATATGCCATGGGATTTTTATATGAACGTGGTCTAGGGGTCAAAGAAGATGATAAGCAAGCCAAGGCATGGTATTCGGAAGCGGCAGAGCAAGGGCAAGCGCACGCTCAATTTGCGTTAGGTATGTTTTATCATGATGGTTTAGGGGGCGATGTTGATTATCAAAAAGCCCGTGAATGGTATGAGAAAAGTGCTGAAAATGGCATATCAGCAGCCTTTAATAATCTTGCCGTGATGTATGAGAATGGTGAAGGGCTTGAAAAAGATGATGCAACTGCCATTTATTTATATCGACAAGCTGCCAATATGGGCTCGGCAATTGCTCAAACAAACATGGGTGATTTTTATCAAAAAGGCCATCCCCTAATCGAAAAAAATAGTTATCAAGCAATTTATTGGTATAAAAGAGCGGCTTTGCAAGGTGATACATCGGGCCAGCTAGCGATGGCAAAAGCGTATGAGAATGGTGATGGCGTTGGTCTGGATTTAGTGGAAGCTTTTGCATGGTATCAACGTGCTGCACTCAATGAGTCATCGGAAGCAGGCATGAAAGTGGCTGAGTTCTATGAAAAAGGATTGGGGGGAGTAAAACAAGATAATGCTAAAGCCGTTGAATGGTATCTCAGTATGGCAGATGACGATATTACGTCGGCGCAGCTTAAGCTTGCATCGCTTTATTTAGCGGGCGGTTTGAAAGACATTGATATTAAGAATATTGTCGATTGGCTTCAATTGTCAGAAGAAAATAGTATTGATGCAAAAAATCAATTAGCGGTGTTTTATTTAACGGGTACTGGGGTTTCGCAAGATCCACGTAAAGCGCGAGAGTTATGGGAAAAAGCGGCTTTTAAAGAAAACAGTGACGCTCAAAATAATTTAGCGGTGATGTATGCAAGAGGTATTGGGGGCGATAAAAATATTTTTCGCGCTGTAATGTGGTTTGAACGTGCAGAAAAGTTAGGCAATACTAAAGCAAAACAGAATTTGACATTGCTCAAAAATGAAACAAAGGTAAAAGCAAATGAATTGCAATATACCGATGATTTACAAAAAATTTTGATGAAAAGTAAATCTAATAAAGTTTAATCTGAATTAAAATTAGCATAATGATTACCTCATATTTGAATATGCAATAAGGCTGTGTATTGGCTTGGTTTTAAGGCAGTGGCAGACTTAAATATAGACGGTCATGAATACCGTCTATATTTTTAGGAATACTAAATCGTTATTACTCAAACAAATTACTATGCAGTGTGCGAACAATTTCTTCAGCATCATCCCCTGGCACTAATAAGCAGATATTATGGCTACTTGCGCCGTAGCTTATCATGCGAATATTAAATGATTCTAAAGCTCCAAATATTTGTCGACCAAGTCCATTCACTTGTGAAAGTTCATTACCGATGATGGCAACTAACGCAAGATTCTCTTCAACTTCAACACGGCATAGTGCGGATAGTTCAGTCATTAAGGCATTGGTTAATAAGCTGCCGTTAGTGCCTGTTGAACCCGTCGTATCAAGCGTGAGTGCAATGCTGACTTCAGAAGTAGTGATGAGGTCAACTGAGATATTATGACGCAGCAAAATTGTGAAAATTTCAGCAAGAAAACCACGTGCATGGAGCATTTTAAGGCTATGCAGCGTAAGCAATGTTTGTTTACGACGTAATGCCAATGCTCTAAATTGTGGCGGGTTGGTAGTTTTATCACATACAATTGTTCCGCCATCTTCTGGTGCTTTGCTTGAGCCAACAAACACAGGTATACCTGCTCTTACGGCCGGTAGCAATGTGGCTGGATGAAGAATTTTTGCCCCAAAAGTGGCCATTTCAGCTGCTTCATCAAAGGCAATTTCATCGATACGTTTTGCATTCGGTACGACACGAGGATCTGTGGTATAGATTCCGGGTACGTCGGTCCATATGTCAACGCGAGAAAGGTCTAGGACTTCAGCAAGTAGTGCTGCCGTATAATCGCTACCGCCACGGCCGAGAGTGGTCGTTCTGCCTTTTTGGTCACGGCCAATAAAGCCTTGAGTGATCACTACTGCATCGGCTAAGCGAGGGTATAAATGTTGTTGAGCTAACGCTTTTAATTGGGAAAGCTCTGGTTCTGCGCGGCCAAAGTTTTCATCGGTTCTCATCACTTTACGGACATCAAACCATTGTGAGTTAGTACTTCTTTGACGTAAAACCTCAACAAATAACAATGTTGACATCAACTCGCCATGGCTGACCATTTCATCTGTTAGGGCATCAGATGTGGCAAGTGAGGCGGAGTCGGCTAGATGGGCAATATTTTCTAATAAGCGATTTACTTCTTCACGAATAATATCTGCGGTTTGTAGTTTATCAATGATCGCATATTGAATTTCTTTGATTTTTTGCAGTAGCTCGTTACGTTTATCTGCATCACAACCTTCAGCCAGTTCTATCAGTAAGTTGGTAATGCCTGCGGATGCAGACAGCACCACTACACGCACATTACGGTTGGATAGAACAATATCGGCACTTTTATTCATTGCGTCGAAATTTGCGACACTAGTTCCGCCAAATTTTGCGATAACAAACTGACTATTGTCTGGTGAAGGTACGGCAGTATTCATGATTTCAATCCCTTTAGATAAACGTGTTCTTATGCTTTATATATTTAAAATGGCGCTTAGACTCTAAGTATAGAAATATCGGGTTCTATGGGCTCAGTCAATGAAGAATCGATGGAAATCAGTAATTCTAATGATAGGTAATTAATTATTTGTTTTCTCGATATACTCGTTATACCTCAAGTCACATAGCTGTTGATGACTCTGAGCTTGAATTATTTAGGGTTAGATGTAATTAGGTCTGGCTAAATAGGCCATAATTGAGGAATATCACTAGAACGCAGAAAACCGATAAGTCTCGTTTCATTGACGGGGTACAATCTATTATTATTTAAAATTGTTTGGAGAGAGTTATTTATGAGAAGTATTAATCCAAGCCAGACGGCAGCATGGCGTGCGTTAGAACAACATTTCGACCAAATGAAAGAAGTTCATATGCGTGATTTATTTGCCCAAGATAAAGACCGCTTCACTAAATTTTCAGCGACATTTGATGACCAAATGTTGGTGGATTTCTCCAAAAATAGAATTACCCAAGAAACGTTAGATAAGCTTATTGCATTAGCCAAAGAAACTGAGCTGAAAGATGCAATTAAAAGTATGTTTAATGGTGAAAAAATTAATCGTACAGAAGATAGAGCGGTATTACACACGGCTTTGCGTAATCGTGATAACACGCCTGTTTACGTTGATGGCAAAGATGTGATGCCAGATGTCAATGCGGTGCTGGAAAAAATGAGCCAGTTTAGTCAGCGCATCATTAGTGGCGAGTGGAAAGGTTATACCGGTAAAGCGATTACTGATGTAGTGAATATTGGTATTGGTGGCTCTGATCTTGGTCCATTCATGGTAACGGAAGCACTACGTCCTTATAAAAATCATTTAAATATGCATTTTGTGTCGAATGTTGATGGCACTCAAATCGCAGAAACATTGAAAAATATTAATCCAGAAACTACGTTATTTTTGATTGCTTCTAAAACATTTACCACACAAGAGACAATGACGAACGCGCACTCTGCCCGTGATTGGTTATTGGCGAGCGCAAAAGATGAAAAGCATGTTGCTAAGCACTTTGTTGCGTTATCAACCAATGCGGAGCAAGTGGAAAAATTCGGTATTGATACTGACAATATGTTTGAGTTTTGGGACTGGGTTGGTGGTCGATATTCTCTGTGGTCAGCTATTGGCCTGTCTATTATTTTATCTGTAGGTTATGACAACTTCGTTCAATTACTGGACGGTGCTTATGCTATGGATAAACATTTTACGACTACAGAGCTTGAGAATAATATTCCAGTGTTATTGGCTCTGATTGGCATTTGGTATAACAATTTTTTTGGAACAGAAACTGAAGCGATTCTGCCATACGATCAGTACATGCATCGCTTCGCGGCATACTTCCAACAAGGTAATATGGAGTCAAATGGTAAGTATATTGATCGCGATGGCAACCCTGTTTCTTATCAAACGGGCCCAATTATTTGGGGCGAACCTGGCACTAATGGCCAACATGCTTTCTATCAGTTGATCCATCAAGGCACAAAAGTGATCC
This sequence comes from Providencia sp., assembly GCF_052096715.1. Classification (NCBI taxonomy): domain Bacteria; kingdom Pseudomonadati; phylum Pseudomonadota; class Gammaproteobacteria; order Enterobacterales; family Morganellaceae; genus Providencia; species Providencia sp. The sequence continues at coordinate 252,846 of NZ_JBQDNB010000004.1, read as the reverse complement.
CGTGTGATTTTATTGCACCTGCAGTGACGCATAATCAGTTGGGCGATCATCATGAAAAACTGCTTTCTAACTTTTTTGCCCAAACAGAAGCGTTAGCGTTTGGTAAAACGCGTGAAGTTGTTGATGCAGAGTTTGCGGCGCAAGGTAAAAATGTTGCAGAGATGGAATATGTTGCGCCATATAAAGTGTTTGAAGGTAATCGACCGACAAATTCTATTTTGTTAAAAGAGATTACACCTTATTCACTGGGTGCATTGATTGCTATGTATGAGCACAAAATTTTCACTCAAGGCGCTATTTTAAATATTTTCAGCTTTGACCAATGGGGCGTTGAGCTAGGTAAACAACTGGCGAGCCGTATTTTACCTGAGTTAGAAGATGGTGATGCTGTAGAGAGTCATGATAGTTCGACAAATGGCTTGATTAACCGCTATAAAATCTGGCGTTAATGGATTAGATTTTTCGCTGAAACAGTCTGTTTAAACACAGGCTGTTTCAATATTAATGATTCATTTATATCTCTAACTCATTATTAATTAATATTATATTAACTTGTTTTTTACAATTCGTGTTGAATATGTGACTTTTTATATAAATTGTTAGCTAACTTTAACCTTGCAGCAAAACAACGTGATATCCTACTTAATAAGAAATAAGATAACTAAACCATGTATTTTATGGTGGAAATTTAAGTAATGGATGAAACGCTTTTTACCTCTCACCCGATTCATTGGTTGCCAGAGGATGATAAAGATAATGATAAATTAGTGCCAGCCAATACCCTTAATTGGTTATTAGAACTTGGCTCTATGACTCAACGATTTGAACAACATAGCCGACAAGTCACTGTGATACCTTATTTAGAACGCTATGTGTCACCTGAAATGTTGAGTGCAGAAGAGGCCAAATGTTTACCGGCAAGTCAGCGTTATTGGTTAAGAGAAGTGATCATGTATGGGGATAATATCCCATGGTTGTTAGGAAGAACGCTTATCCCAGAAGAAACACTCACCGATGATGACCAACAGTTAGTTGATATCGGCAGAGTACCATTAGGGCGTTATTTATTTAGTCGTGATAATCTCACTCGAGATTATATTCATATTGGCTCTAGTGCGAGTCGTTGGGTTCGTCGTTCCTTGCTAAGACTGTCAGATAAACCCTTATTATTAACAGAAATATTTTTACCTGAATCACCTGCATATATTATTAAATAATAAGTAAGAAAGGAGCACGACAAAGTGGAGGGAAGTATGACGCTAAGTAAATGGCATGCATACAGCCGTTTAATGCGTATTGATAGACCCATTGGCTCACTGTTATTACTGTGGCCGACGTATTGGGCACTATGGATTGCGGCTCAAAGTACACCTAGTTTGCATATCTTAATTGTTTTCACCGCAGGTGTATTTTTCATGCGCGCTGCTGGCTGTGTTATTAATGACTTTGCCGATCGCCATTTTGATGGGCATGTGGAAAGAACAAAACACAGGCCTTTACCGAGTGGTGATGTCACCGAAAAAGAAGCCAAAATCATATTTGTGGGTCTAGTTGGCCTTTCGTTTTTACTGGTATTGACCTTAAACTCAATGACTATTTGGTTATCCATCGCGGGTCTTGCATTAGCGTGGGTATATCCTTTTGTTAAGCGTGTTAGTCATTTACCTCAGGTTGTTTTAGGTGCGGCATTTGGTTGGTCGATTCCAATGTCATTTTCTGCCGTCAGTGAATCGCTGCCTTTAGTTTGTTGGTTATTGTTTTTAGTTAATATTCTTTGGTCAGTTATTTATGACACCCAGTATGCGATGGTTGACCGTAACGATGATTTAAAAATTGGTGTGAAATCGACGGCAATTTTATTTGGACGTTATGACAAGGTCATTATTGGTGGATTGCAGCTTTTAATGATTGGCTTATTGATTGTAATAGGCTCTTTAGCAAACTTAGGAACGGCTTATTATATATCATTAGTTTTTGTGTTAGCGCTGTTTATTTATCAGCAAAAATTAATGGTTAATCGTGAACGTGCTCCTTGTTTCAAAGCTTTTTTGAATAATAACTATGTCGGTCTTATTTTATTTATCGGTATTGTTGTGAGTTATTTCTAGCAGTATTAGGAAGATAATAAACGGACAATAAAAAAGGGTAATGCCATGACGCATTACCCTTTTGCTATTCTAATTATCTAACAAGATAACAGACTAAAAATCACGTTATTCTTTTGGTTCAGGTTTCACTTCAGCTGTTTGTTCGGCAACTTTACTTTCAATAACGGGTATCTTTTTAGGTTCAGAAAGCTCATCCGTTTGGCCGACACTTTCAATCGTTAAACGAATTTCTGGTGACATTAAACGGGCGATGACGGCGTAAAGTTTCTTCGCATTTGCTGTGAAAATGTCATTTTCATCGTTATCGATATAGCCTTGCTCTTTTAAGGTATCAACCAGTGTAGAAAATACTGCTTTATCAAAGAATTCAGGTGCATTGATACCATGAAGAACAGATAAACGTTGAGCCAAAATACGACTTTCTTTTTCCAAAGTGTTCCGGCTTATTTCTGGGCTAGCACTGAGTAGAGAAAGTGTAATTGCATAGCGTTGTAGTGTTTCACGGACACCTGCCGCTAACAATTGTAATGGTCGAATACGGCGTGGATTCAGTACTACCATATCGTCATCACGTAAGCCGATAAGTTTCTGATCACTTAGCTCATTAATCAAGGTATCCACGGTTTCTGCTAAAGACTCACTGTCATAACGCATAAACAGTTCAGTTTTAAGGAACGGGTATATTTGCCCTACCTGAAAATGGATATCTTGGCGACTAATGCGCTCATGGTGCAGAACGATACTGGTAATCAACGAAGGTAATACCAGTAGGTGATGGATATTGTTGCGGTAATATGTCATTAAGACGGCATTTTCACGAGGGAGGATAATAATATCCCCCATGCTGTCTTTTTCGACTTCGAATTTATCCATTTGCAATGCATGTTCGAGCAACTGTTCCGCCGTTTTGTTCGGCGTAGTCGCGTCGGCAGTATAAGGCACATTGCGCAATAGTTGCAGATAGCACTCAACTTGTTCGATAAGTTGCTCACGGGTTAAAGAACGTTGGCGCGAAGCAAGCAAAGCGGTTGAACAAAGATTAATGGCATTCGCCGCGGCGGCATTGTTAATATTGACCATGATATTATCTGCCAGCGCGCCAACTGTTGGGTTTAGCCAAGATGGGCGTTGCGGTTCAATAGGGTCAATGGAATCACGCCAATTAGGTACGCGTTGAGTCAGGTATTGAGATAGAGAAATCGGCTGTCCAAAGTTGACATAACCTTGCCCTAAGTTGCGTAACTTACGCAAACCTCGAATCATCGAAAGGAAACCTTCTTTTTCTTTCTCTGCGCCCCGTAGCTCTTTTGCATAGGTGCCGACTTCCATCACATGTTCATAGCCAATATAAATAGGCACAATAGTGATTGGACGTGAGTCTCCACGCAGCATTGCTTGTAATGTCATCGATAACGTACCAGTTTTAGGCGTTAATAAACGACCTGTACGTGAGCGACCTCCTTCAACGAAGTATTCTATTGAATAACCCCGGGCAAATAATTCACTCAAATATTCACGAAATATTGTTGAATAGAGTTTATTGCCTTTGAATGTGCGACGAATAAAAAAGGCACCTAGACGACGGAAAATAGGTCCTGCCGGCCAAAAGTTGAGGTTGATACCTGCCGCGATATGGGGTGGAACGAGCCCTTGGTGATAAAGCACATAGGAAAGCAGTAAATAGTCCATATGGCTACGATGGGATGGAACATAAACAATTTCATGGCCATCTTGCGCTAGCTGGCGGACTCGTTCAGCGTGTTGAACGTTTATCCCTTGATAGAGTCGGTTCCAAGTCCAACTTAGGACTCTATCCGATAAGCGAACAGCTTCGTAAGAAAAATTTGCCGCTATCTCTTCCATCATATTAACCGCATTTTGTTGCGCTTTTTTGAGTGGAATTTTTTTACTGCGCGCTTCATCTTCAACCGCTTTTTCAATTGTTTTTGACGTGAGCAGTTTATTGAACAGTTCATGGCGTACAGGAAGCTTAGGTCCTACCGCGGCTAACCGTTGGCGTGAATAGTGGATCCGAGCAACTCGCGCAAGTTTATTGGCAATAATGGTGTCGGTACCGTGGTCTTGCGCCATTTTTCCGATTGAGACAATCGGTGATAAACGAACAAAACTATCGCGCCCGAGCCAAAGAATGGCAATGAATTTCTGGATACCATTGAGCAGCTTTAACGGCGGTGTTGGTGTATGACCTTCACGTCCTGGCGAGCGACCAAACATCACGGATGCAGGTAGCATCTGAATATCTAAATTTGGATTATTACGATGCAAATCTAAATAAGCATGGAATATTTTCACTGACTCTTTACGTGGATCCGGAGAATAGTAACGAAAAACACGTGGGCCATCATCGATAAATACATAGGCAGGTAATTTAATACCATTGATGTCATTATCAATTAACGGGTCAGGTAGACCGATGGCTAAACATTGGTGACGTAGCGTTAGGAGGTCGGACTTAGAGTGGTATGGCAATACATAAAGCGTAGGCCTATTTGTATCCAATTGCAGCTCAGTAATTGGGTCCGATGGAATTAGTTTACTTTTTACCAATAATTTAAGTGGTAAATTCAACATGTTGTAATATATTTTACGCCATAGTGACATAAATGATTATAGCCTCTTGTTAACAATGCTTCGCAATCATACCAGAAATCAACTGGCAAATCTGTTACTGAGAATTCACTTTGACCGCAAAAAACGATTATTGTTTGCAAATTTTAAGGAATAAATATGGCGAATCAAGATAAGGGTTTAACCCGAGTAATAAAAGCCGCGGGATACTCCCTTAAAGGTCTAAAAGCCGCATGGATAAATGAAGCTGCTTTTCGGCAAGAATCGGTCGCAGCAATTATTGCGATTATTATCGCTTTTTATTTAGATATTAGCTATATAGATAGAATTTTATTGGTCAGTGTTGTTGTGTTAGTGGCAATTGTTGAGTTGATTAACAGCGCAATTGAGGCTGTGGTTGATCGTGTGGGGAGTGAATATCACGAACTCTCGGGTAGAGCAAAAGATATCGGTTCTGCGGCTGTTTTTATCAGTATTGGTTTAGCATTATTTGTTTGGGTAATTGTTTTATGGCAGCGTTATTTTACCATCTAGTCTTGAAAGGCCCTGAAACATAACAAAAGAACCTAAATAGATAGTAAATGCCTAAGTTCAGTGATTTAACTGTTTCAAATCTCAATTTACCTGTATATACTCACAGTCTGACTGTATAAACAAACAGGGGAACGGAATGAAAGCACTGACGGCTCGACAACAACAGGTTTATGACCTGGTGCGTGATCACATCGCGCAAACAGGCATGCCACCTACACGTGCTGAAATAGCAGCAAGCCTAGGTTTTCGTTCACCTAATGCGGCAGAAGAGCACTTAAAAGCCTTAGCTCGTAAAGGTGTAATCGAAATAGTTTCTGGTGCTTCCAGAGGTATTCGTTTGCTGATGGAAGAAGCTAATGATAACCCTGGCTTACCGTTAATAGGCCGAGTTGCAGCAGGTGAACCTTTGCTTGCAGAAGAACACATTGAAAGTCATTATCAGGTTGATCCTGAGTTATTCAAACCACATGCTGATTTTTTATTACGCGTCAGCGGCATGTCAATGAAAGATATTGGTATTATGGATGGCGACCTACTTGCAGTGCATAAAACACAAAACGTTCATAATGGTCAGATTGTGGTTGCACGTATTGAAGATGAAGTGACGGTAAAACGCTTTAAGCAGCAAGGTAACCGAGTTGAATTGCTGGCTGAAAACTCTGAGTTTTCACCTATTATTATCGATTTACGTCAGCAAAACTTTACTATTGAAGGCCTCGCTGTTGGGGTGATTCGTAATAGTGATTGGCATTAGTAGACTGTATTCGTTTTGCTTTAAGTATCTGAATTTTGGCTGGCAGATTTCACTCTGATGTTAGTTATTTCTTAGTGGCGTCTGCCCGCGTGTTTTTATTGCTTTAATATCTAGTTCACATAAAGTGAACAGTTGGCTAGATATTAAGTGAAATTTTTAAATCTTGAACTTAGTTTTTCAACAAGGGTTTTATAGCAATTATTTTATAATAACACTCTTATACCAATGCCGTTATAGGCGCGTTTTCTATCGGTATATTTTTATAACAGCACTCACTTCTTCTTTATAATGGCTTGTTGTTCATGGTTATGCTCACAATGGTCATGGTCTTGACAAGCATTCACTTCATAGCATTCATGACATAATCCATGGTTTTCTACTACGGTATGCCTTAGATGAAACTTATTCTCTCCTGCTAAATCAATAATCGCAGCTTCAATTGTTGTGCAATCACTTTCAGTGACACTTCCACAGATATCACAAATCAGCATGACTGAAATATGACTAGGGTTGTCAACATGATGGCAAATAACGTAGCTATTTGTTGATTCAATTTTATGAATAAAGCCTTGTTCCATTAAAAATTCAAGGCCACGGTAAACTGTAGGGGGTTTTGCTTGAGGTTCAACTTCACGTAATAGGTCTAATAAGTCGTAGGCACTGATAGCCCCGTGCTGTTTCGCTATTAGGCGTAAAACGGTTTCTCGTTGTGGTGTCAATCTAACACCTCTTGACTGGCAAATTCTTTCAGCCATCACAAGCAACATTTCTTCGTTCATTTTTTTCATCTTACTTGTTCCCAACCTTGAAAAACTGAAACGTCTGTTACTCACAAGTTTACCATAGTTTTGTTAGTGATAGAGACTGAAAGCAACAAAGGGTACTCATGGTGAACGGTAAGTAATAATAAGTATATTTGAAAATAGAAAGAAATATAAAAAATAATATAGGGTAGAGTTTATATTTTTTTTATTTATCTATTATTTATCTATTATTTATCTATTATTTATCTATTATTTATCCGGGTGATACATACGATAAACAATTCGCACCAAATATTTAACTTTTAATAAACATTTGATAGAAATGTTATGTTACGTTTTGAACCAATTTCTAATTGAGACTTATCTGAGCAATTTTTATAAAACAAACTATAAGTATTCATTATACGACTATTTTTATCTATTGGTCTTGATGTTTGATTTTAATTGGAATTTTAATTCAAGTTTTACTGTCTATATAGATTTAAATATTGCTTTATTTTTTGTGTTTTTTTGAAATGTTTTGAAATTTTTATAAATAAAAAAGAATGTTTTATATAAATTATTCTAAATAACTACTTTGATTTATGTATTTTATCATGTTTCTAGTTTGTAACTCTGGCATGGTGTTTTTTATTGAAATTTAAAGCTGTATAAACTCATTTCGTGTGTCTTTTTTGACAATAAATATCGAAGTTGTAGAATTGACATCAGAAAATATCAAACGGTATATGTAAAAAACTCATTAAGTGTTCTATATCAATTTTCAATAATTATGAGAGAAACTTAATAATTATTATAAATGAGAATGTTGGCTTCATGAGTTCTGGTCTTTTTAATAAAACGATAAATAAGATGGATCTTATTTATATATACACCTCTAACCTGAGTGAAATTAACAAAGTCGGATTGCTGGAATAATTTCAAGGTTAAATCGATTAAGTAAATGAACTTAATTATTTACCAATAAAAATCAGTAAAGAGGAAGCTTCTTCCTACTTATTTAAAGGTAACGTTTATGAAACTGAATAAATTAGCATTAACTCTAGCTCTTGGTTTTGGTGTCGGTGTTTCTGGTGTTGCATTAGCAGAAGATCCAGTTGTACCTGCAACAGTTGAAAGTTCACAAGGTGAAGTTCGTTTTATTGGCTTTATTAATGATGTTCCATGCTCAATTGATGCCGATAACTTGAAACAAGTTGTTGATTTCGGTGAAATTGCTTTACATGAACTGACTTCTAACCAATTCCGTTCAGATAGCAAAAATTTTGATATCGTATTAAAAAATTGCTCAACTGAAACTTACAAAAACGCGAAAATCACTTTCACAGGTTCTACAATTTCTGGTTTCACAGGTTTTACAGGTGAATTACTAGGCTTAGGTGGAAAAGTGAAAAATGCAGGTATCATTATCACTAATGGTTCTGACAAAGTTGTTGAATTTGGTAAAGAATTCCCAGGAACTGGTACTGGTTATGCTTTAAACAATGGTGATGGCTCAGAAACAACTTTGCATTTCGCGGCTTATGTTAAAGGTAACGAAGCTGCAGATGCAAAAGCAACTACTGGTCGTTTTGACACTGTTGCTAACTTCAAAATCATCTACCAATAAGCTTAAGCTTATTTAGATTGAAACATGTGGCGTTATTTACGCCATATGTTTCTAGCTTATTTTTTATTTTGTTGTTTTTAATTGGCGGCATTATTTAATGAAAAGCATGAAAATCAATTTAATTACAAAATTAATGCTTTTAATGTTAACGCCTATGCTTGCATTTTCTGAAGAAGCTGTCGATTTTAATACAGACTTTTTAGAAGCTGAAGGCACAGAAAATGTTGATTTCAGTAAATTCTCTCATGCTAATTACGTCCCGCCTGGAAATTATTCTCTTGCTATTGAAGTTAACCGTGTAAAGGTGGCGATTGAACAACCAATTATATTTTTTAATCCTAATTACGATGATAAGGTTTCTTTAGCCTGTATTACGCCCGAAATTTATGAATTATTGGGATTAAAAAATGATTGGAGCGCTAAAATAAAATGGCTAAATGACGGAAAATGTTTGGATATCCGTACTATTCCTGAAATGAGCATTCAAGGCGATTTAGCGAAGAATGTGGTGAGTATTAGCATTCCCCAAGCTTTTATGGAATATCAAGACCCTGATTGGGATCCGCCTTCTCGTTGGGATGACGGTATCTTAGGTGCCTTTATTGATTACAATGCTACAGGCCGTGTAGTGAATAAACAAAAAGGTGATAAAGGAACGGAATCTGGCGTAACAGCAACAGGTACCATGGGTGCTAACCTTGGTGTATGGCGCCTAAGAGCTGATTGGCAAGCTCAACAAGGTGATTTAAATAAAGGTAACCAGTCATGGGCTTGGAACCAACTTTATTTATATCGCGCTATCCGTGCATTGAATTCACGCTTAACCATTGGTGAGCAATACTTATCCTCAACGTTGTTTGACAGTATTCGTTATATTGGTGCCAGTTTAGAAACTAATGAATCTATGTTGCCACCGCGTTTACAAGGTTATGCACCAGAAATTGCGGGTGTAGCTAAGACTAACGCAACTATTATTGTTAGGCAGGATGGCCGCATAGTTTATCAATCTGAAGTGAGTCCGGGACCATTTCGTATTCAGGATGTAAACTCGTTTGGTGGCGGTACTTTGGATATCACTATTCAAGAACAAGATGGTAGTACTACAAATTATCAGGTAGAAACATCTCGATTGGGTACATTAACGCGCCCAGGACAGCTTATTTATCAATTTGTTGTTGGTAAGCCAAGTAAAGGTGAGCATAGCACTCAAGGTCCGGCATTTAGCTTAGGTTCCTTATCATGGGGTGCAACAAATAATACCACATTTTATGGTGGTATTTTAGGGTCGTCTGACTACCAAAATATGGCAATTGGTTTTGGTCGTGATCTTGCACCATTTGGTGTGCTATCTGCGAACTTGAATATATCTCGAGCTGTAATGGGGAGTTTAGATAATAACCGAACACTCACTGGTAATTCATATAATTTAACTTACTCCAAGCAGTTTGATGAAATTAACAGTCAAATTACTTTTGCGGGCTATCGATTCTCCGAACGAAACTACATGAATATGAGCCAGTTTATTAGTCGTCGCTATAATGGTGATACGGTTGATAGTGGTAAAGAATTATATACAATTATATTTGGTACGGCATTCCCTGATTATAATACCAATATGTATTTAAATTATTCGCATCAAACTTTTTGGAATAGAGCTTCGACGAATCAGTATAACGTGACAATTTCTAATTATTTTGATTTCGGTAAGATGAAAAATATTAGCTTAAGTTTGACGGCTTATAAAACCAAATCACGCGATAGTGATGATGATGGTATTTATTTAAATTTAAATTTACCACTAGAAAATAATGACTCCAGTATTAGTTACTCAGGATCTTATAGCGGTAACAACCATAGCAATAATGTAAATTACTATAATCGTATTGATAATCGTAGCTCTTATTCTGTTTCAACAGGGACTTGGGATAAAGAAAAAATCACCACATCAGGTATGTATAACTATGATGGGGATACAACTCAGGTGAATGTCAACGGAACCTATATTCAAGATAACCAATCAACGCTATCCATGCAGTTAAAAGGTGGTTTTACGATGACCCCAGAAGGTGGGGCATTACATCGTAATAATTCGATTAGCGGCGGCTCAAGAATTTTAGTTGATACAAATGGAATTGAAGGCATCCCTATTCAAAATGGTGTGACACCAGTAAAAACAAATCGGTATGGTAAAGCGGTGATAACCAGTGTTATGGATTATAATCGTAATAACTTAAAAATTGATTTAAAAAATGTGCCAGATAACGCAGAAGCAATACAGTCAACACAGTATGCAACATTAACTGAAGGTGCCATCGGTTATCGCAAATTTAATGTGATACAAGGTGAAAAATTATTAGGGACAATCAGTCTTGCAGATAATAGTTATCCACCATTTGGTGCTTCAGTTGTGAATGATAAAAAGGTTGAAGTAGGGATTGTTTCAGATAATGGATTTGTTTATTTAGCGGGTATTAACCCATCAGATGCGCTTGAGGTGAATTGGGGTGATAAAACCACATGCCATATTCAACTGCCTGAAAAAATAGATAGTACAATGGCAAATACTATATTACTGCCATGTCGATAATTATAAATATGTTTTAACGTCAACGGTGAAAATATGAAACTTTTAAATAAAGTCAGAATAATAACAGTAATAAGTACTTCTTTACTTGTTCAATCTGCTTATTCAGCGATTGCACTCGATAGAACACGTGTTATTTATAATGAAAATGATAAATCTGTGAGTGTTGGCTTAACCAATGAACACAAAACAAGCCCGTATTTAGCGCAAACATGGATAGAAAACGATAAAGACGAAAAAGTAAATTCACCTTTTATTGTTACGCCTCCGGTACATCGCTTGGAAGCTAATTCAAAGAGTCAGATTAAAATTCAAGCTATTCCTGCGGTTGCACAACTCCCAAAAGATAGGGAAAGTGTTTATTTCTTGAATGTGAGAGAAATACCGCCGCGTAGTGATAAAGCTAATGTTTTACAAATCGCTTTGCAGACTAAAATTAAGCTTTTTTATCGCCCGACTGCGATTTCTACAAAAGAAAGAATGGATATTATTCCTCAGGAAAATGAAATAAAAATCGCGAAACAAGGTGGTAATTATATTGTTAAAAATCCATCACCTTTCTTTTTATCAATAACTAAATTGAAAAAAGGTGCTACGGATACTGAAAACTTTGAACCTGTTATGGTTCCGCCTCGTGGTGAAATAAGTTTAGGAAAATCCGCTGGTGATATTGGTTCATCGCCTACTTTAGTTTATCTCAATGATTTTGGTGGCACCGTTGATTTGAAATTCAACTGTGGTGCAACTGAGTGCACTGTGATACCGAGAAAATAAGGTTGACGTTATGATGCCCATTAAGAAGTTAACTCAGGTATGTTTGTTTTTACTGGCCTTAAATGCCACAGGTGCATTTGGATTCTCAGGGTTTTTATACGTTGAGGTTAAAGGGGAAGTATTAGCAAGACCATGTTCAATTAATGGTGGGCAGACAATTGAAATTGATTTTGGTGATGTTATGACAACACGTGTCCAAGATGAATTTTATAAACAACCATTTGCCTATACTGTCACCTGCAAGGATGGTAGCAAGCCTAAGCTTAATATTTTCGTTGACGGAGTAGCAGCAACGTTTGATCAGCGTCTGTTAAAAACTAGTGTGAATGAATTAGGTGTACTTTTTAAAGCGGACACTAATGATTTTCCACTTAAGAGTAGGCGTAGTTTTAGTTTTGCTAATCCTCCTGCATTAGCTGCTGTTTTAGTTAAAAAAAGTGGTGCCGAGTTGCCTGCAAAAAGCTTTACCGCCAATGCAACACTTAAAGTTGAATATCAATAAGGGTGAGAGATATGCAAAACATGACTAACATTGTTGGTATAGCCTTATTGATGCTTCTATCTTTTGTTTCAATAGCAAAAGATAACGAAACTGCTATTACAATTAAAGGTAATTTGATTACACCACCACCTTGTCGTATTGATGATGGGAAAGAAATTGAAGTTGATTTTGGCAATGTTTCAATAAAATCAATTCAAGGTAACGATCAAAAACGACAAGTTAATTATCAGATTCAATGTGAAGAAAACAAAAATAATTGGGCGATGTACTTAATGCTTAGCGGTGTTAAAAGCACTTTTGATATTAATGGATTAAGTACAGGTGTTGATAATCTAGCAGTTAAGTTTCAATTAGCGGATAAAGAATTAGATCTTGGCAAAAAATATCTCATTAACCCAAGCTCTCCAGGTATTCTTTGGGCTGTATTAGTTAAAAATGGTAACAGTGAATTAAATACGGGTGATTTTGTCGCCAATGCCACATTACTTGTGGAGTATCAATAATGAAAAGTAAAATTTTGTTTATTGCGCTATTCGGATTTCTTGCAAGTCATCTCTCTTTAGCCGCCACCAATAATGTCAAAGTGAAAGGATCGCTGGTTAATGCACCTTGTGTCGTGATGCCCGCTGATAAGAATGTGGAAGTCGATTTTGGTGATATTCGATTGTTAGATATTTATGACTCTAGCTTTCAGTTTCCAAGAAAGGAACTTACTCTAGTTTTGTCTAACTGTGATTTAACTATCGCCAAGAAAATGAAAGTTAAATTCTCAGGTGCTGAACATAATCAATTATTAGGTTTTTTAGCATTAAGTGGTACTGATAATCAAGGTTTAGGTATTGGTGTTGAATTAGTCGATGGGACCGCCGTTAAAATTAATCAATTTTCATCTTTGCTTCCGTTAATACAAGCGGGGAAAAATGAACTGAGATTTAATACCTTTTTAAAGGCAACACCAGAGTCCATTAGCAATAAGCAAATTAAAGCTGGGCATATTGTCGCCACAGCAACTTTTCTATTTGAATATGAATGATTTCATTCTCAACATTCCATATCGTGTTGGAATTAGATGTTTAACTAAATAAAAAGAGAACTGAAATGGGAAAAAGAATACAGCAGTTATTATTTGTACCGTTATTTTTTATAACTTTTTTTAGTTATGCTTCAACTTATTTTTCCTATGTGGAAGAAGTTGTTAGCAGCGGTAGTAGCCATAAGTATTATTTTCAATTTGATTATTGGAAAGCCAGTTCTCCAACGGAAGGTAACCCTTGTGTTTCTGTCTTGGGAGCTGATGGTGCTAAAAAATGTTATTTTACAATAAACCATTTGCACTCAGGTAAAGACACAGGTGGTGTTACGTCACGTATAGCATGGGATTGTCGTATTAATTTTGCAACCTATAGAACAATGGAAGCCATTATTGCCGATGCAAGGGACCAATGTGGACTAACTTTTCCTAAAACAGGAATGAGTGAACATAGTGGGACGATTAAAACAGACGAATGTGTTGGGATTTTTTTAGGGGATAAGCAACGTGATGGGTTATCTAAAATGTTACCGGGGGGAATTTGCGGTATTGCCCCACCACCTGCGGGTAAATGTTATTTTGCGTCTGTCGAGAATAATACACTTGAGCTCGATCATGGAAGTTTGAATGCAGATGAACTCAATGGTAATACGGTATCAAGTATGTTCAGTATTTTGTGTAATCAGGATATGGGCGTGAGAGTATCTTCAAACTTGCAGCAAAATTATGTCAGCTTACGTCCTAATAATGAATTACAGTCTATGGTTACGCTTAATGATCAACCTGCGTCAGTGGGGGTTCTTGTCTCCGCCCGAGCTAACAGAGGTACGCCAATAATAGTTAAATCTATATTAAGAACAAGTGGCTCAGTAGCACCTGGTAAATTTAGTGGTCGTATTACCCTCGTTATGACTATTCCATGATCTAGTCAGCAGAAAAGTTTTGTATTCATCCGTTTTCCCATGTTGACGGTTTTGCCTACTTAAACGTAATTGTTGGTAGGCTTTTTTTTCAATTTATTTTGATGTTATTTTTCTACATGACATGTAAAAGAAGAATAAGCTTCATCTTTTAGAATATAAATATTGTCTTCCATTCTTGTAATGTTGACATAATACTTTATTTTATCTTGTTCTAATTGAATGAAGTTTGAGAATAAATCATCGGGAGTATTATCAGAGGTTGTAATTGATGAAGAGGTGAAATTAACTGCATAGTTACCTTTTTTATCAACAGGTTGATAATTAAAGTAAATTGCTCTATCTAATCGGTAGGTTGCATCTTTATCTTTAATATAGCCGTAAACATTGATTCTGCCTTGATTATCATTGGATGTCAGTATACTCATTTTTGACTTTAAACTGATGCCGTCTGGCGTGCCATTATCTTTAATCCACACAACTTCAGAATGACAAATTTTTATATTGTCATTTCTTTTATTTACGACGGCAGCTGAAACTAAAGCAGTGGTGACAACAATAATGGATGCGGCAATATATTTTTTCATTTAAATTCTCTGGTCATTAATTGATATACAATCATATTTATTGTTTTTTTCTTTACAGATACTGATAGCAATATTTTTATCAAATGAGTAAGTATAGTTTAAATCAGATAAAATAATAACGCGTTTTGGTTCATCACAAGATATATTATATTTTTCTAGTTTTTTATTAACAAAATTTATATTATCGCTTGTTGTTTTTCCTACCATGTCAGTCGGGGTTTGTATTATACAATTATCTCTTTTACTTACAGTAAGATAACTTTTCCCTACAATATTATCCTCTACTGGTGAATCGAATAACATATAAATTGAAGTTAAAATCACTATTATTGAAAAGCTTAATAATAGAGCTCGGGCTATTTTTTTCTTGTTACTGTTTATGATGACGTGTTGTTTATCATCAGAAAAAATATTGTCGTTTTCAATACTTTCATGTGAGGCGTTTTTAATTTTAATAGATTGATTTTCTATGATTTTTTGTTCTGTAGGATTTTGTTCCGCATTATGTGTTTCAGGTTCAATCAATAAATGTACGGGGGGTGTCTCTGCTTTTAATAGTGGAGGGGGTGGAAGATTATCATAAAAATCTAATTTATCATCATGCTGGGTATTAAATTCTTCACATAGAATTGTGTTATCACTATCTTCCATCTCAAATTTAGAGAGATGGCTATCAATACGAAATCCTTTTTTAGGGACAGTGACAATAGATTTAGGATCAATACCCACAATTTCGAGTTTTTTTCGTATCTCGCTGATATAAGTGTTTAAATTATTATTTGAGCCGACAAGTCCATATTCTTCCCATACATTTGTGAGAAGCTCATCTCGAGTTGCAATTCCTTTTTTCATATTTAATAAAATAATCTCATTAAATAATCGAGCGGCAGGTTTTGATAATTCAATGTTTTGATTTTGGTCATCTTTCAGGTAGATACGACTTGTTTTTTGTTCAAAAACAAATTTATTATCGATAGTGTAATCATGTTCTTCAATCATAAATTTTGTGTGCTCTCTAATTTAAAATGGCATAGCAGAGTCACTAAAACCTAGTGCTCAGTTTAAGTTAAATTTTATTTTTTGATAAATTAATTTTTATATTTTATTGTTATTTATATAGTCTAAATAGGGAACCGATTAACTGCAAGTATTGAGCGATGAGCTTTTTTGTAGACTAGTAGCAAATTTATTGAATTGAATGGTTTAGTGTTATTTTAATCTATATATTTTGCTATTGTTAGCTTTTAATTGATGCGATTGATTGCGTTCTGGGTGAGGAAGATATAATAATCTATAAATGGCTAATATTTTCGTTTGAAATGTTGATTATGGGAATAATCCTAGGTAATTGTACTTGCTTTATTTCTTGTTTACATCATTTCTATTATTTTAATAATGTTTTTCTCTATTATGTGTACTGATAGGTAAGGAAAAGAATCCTTACCTATCTTAATTAAGCTTTAGTATTTATATTCTAAACCTAGCCAATAGTTTCGGCCTTCTTCAATATATCCATCAGTATATTCATATGATTTATCAAATAAGTTGTTTGCTGAGGTATTAACAGATAAGCCATGACCTAAATTATAATCTAAACGCAAATCTGTTTTTGAAAATCCGCGAACTTTGTCTTCACTATCAATATAATTGAATGCCCAGCTTCTTGCTTCTTCAGTCACGGTTATGCTAAGTGGTTCATAAGGTGTGAATTTAATCCATGCGAAGGCTTTATGAGTGGGTAATTCGGAGACGTGACGGACGCTGTCATGCTTTGGATCTGCGTGAATATAACTGTAGTTTAAGCCCGCTTCCAACCAATCCGTAAATTGGCCTGTCGTGCCTACATCAATTCCAGCATAATTAACTTTTCCACTATTACGATTTTGTAGTAAATCGCCACCTTTGGGATTATCACCGATATGATGGGCCATAATGGCATCTGTAACTTGGTTATAGTAAGCACTGGTCGTATATGACCATAGTGGAGAAATGTGGCCTTTGTAAGTTAAATCATAGGTAAGTGCTCGTTCAGCATCAAGATGTGGGTTAATGATAAAGCTATCATTGTTTTTCATCTTATTAGTCGTGTAGCGTTCTTTCTGGGTTGGGAAGCGACTTCTATCTGATACAGAAAATTGTACAGTATCATCATTTTCTAAGTGATAGCGGGCCATAACTTCCCAATTGAAGGCACGTTGACGGTTATCATCATAGGTTTCAACACCCGTGACAACATTGTTTTTATTATATAGATAGCGTCTGCCATCATCGCTACTACGCCAGTCATAGCCAATTCCTCCGATAATATCGAGTTTGTCGGTTGCAACCCATTGGTATTCTGTCGCCACTGACCAAGTTTGGTCTTTATAGCGGTCAAAAGGGACAACTTTGTTACTACGAGAACGGTGAACATCTTCTTTCCAATGCCCTGCAAATGACAGCATATCCAGTTCACGTACAGTGAAATCAACTCGCATATCAGCGCCATTGCTGTAGTCATCATAACGACTGTAGTTATAGGTACCATTTTTGTAATCTTTTACTGATTTGTATTGGTGTAAGGTATTTTTAAATGAATCGTGATACAAGCGGCTTTGCAGTGCGATGTCGTTTGTGATCTGAGTTGTTCCATTGAAGTAAATACTTTCTTTATCATATGCAGGCCATTGCCAAATTTGTTGCTTGGCGTTGTTTACATCTGGAGCACTATTTTTATCACCGTCTTGTTTGATGTAGGTGACTACATATTCGTCTGTTTCGCGAGGTGTCCAGCCCATTTTTAACATCAAGCGCTTGTCATCAGTGGCTGAATTGGTACGTCGGCCATCGCTGCCGGCTAATGGATTATTATTTTCGCTATTTGGTAGTCCCATAAAGCGTTGTTTGTATTGGCTACCGCTGACTTGGATAAAACCGAGGTCATTACGCCCACCCAGACGTGCGCTGACGTTATGCGCATTGTCTGCACCGCGAGCAAAGCCTTGATTGAGGCTGATGTCAGCTTCAAATGGTTTTTTAGGCGTCGCTGTGGTTAAGTTAATTGCACCGCCCATTAAATTTGGCCCTTGTAGCAATGAGGTATAGCCAGTAGAAAGTTCCACACTGGATAACTCACTGGTCATGAAACGACCAAGGTCAAGCGTGCCGTCATAAGGTACGTAAGTTGGGATGCCGTCGAAAAATATTGGAACTTGGCGGCTATCAAAACCACGGACGTTCACTTGGGTTTCATTGCGATTCCCTGATTTTTGGATAGCCACACCCGGCAAGGTACTTAGCGCTTGTGCAACGTTTGTTTTATTAAGCTGTTTCATTTGAGATTCAGTGATGACATTTGCGTCAGCTGCGAGAGGGGTACTCCACACCGACATGACATCACGATTTTTTTCGGTCTTTACATCACTTGCAGCATGACCTTGTGCTGTGAATAAAGCCATCCCGACTAAATAGGTTATTTGTTTTATTTTCATTATTGATTTCCAGTTTTGTTTTTTACTTATGATATCGATGTATAATTTTATATATAACGAGTTGTGCGTTTAAATAAATGAAAAAATAACCAGCTCTGTTAGCTAGGCTATTTTTTCAAATGGTGTTTTAGTAATTATTGTTTGAATATATGAACTTTTATATCTCTCGGCGCAGCATAGTAAGGGGCTGAAGTTACTAACAGAGAAACGCCTGTCTGTGCATACTCAGCGATAGTTTGTAGATTGATACCGCCAGCAATCGAAAGACGGCATGATTTATTCTGGGCTCGGATAATCGATTGTAATTGCTCAATTTGCTTTGTAGGCAACTTATCTAATTGAATAATATCGGCTCCAGCTTCAATAGCTAACACCGCTTGCTCGCGATTATCTGCTTCAACAATAATTTGTTTTTCTGGTGCGGCTGTTTTTAAAGTTTGTATATGAGACCGCCAATCATTTGGTTCCGTTAAGCAATTTCGATGATTAGTAAACAGCAAAATACTTTCTGCACTGCCAGCCCTATGTATGATGGCGCCACCTGCAATAATTGCAGTGAGTGCAAGAGGTTTGGTATTAGGGATAGTTTTACGAGTACAAGCTAATTGTCCATCAGGTTGATATTGCTTTAAAATATTGACCATTTGATGGGTATAGTGGCTGATGCCACCACACCATTCTAGTATATTTTGTACTGCTTTCCAGCCTTGGTGCAGAGCTTCAACGGTACCTGACGCACGGATCAACAGGCTTTGAGGCTCGACAATTTGACCATCTTGAAAGAAGCATTGGGTACTGATACCAAGTTTTGCCAACATGCGTTCAGCAATCGCAATGCCACTCACACAGCCGCCTTCTTTTGAGGTAAATGTCATGGTGCCTTGTTGTGAATGCAATCCAAGGGAGCGGGTTGTGAGATCCCCATACTGAATATCATCCAAGAGCAGTTGGTCAATTAATGAGTCAGGTAAATAAATCATAAGGTGAGTTCCGATTCATTAATAACGTCCCAAGAGACCATTGCCCAATCACGAGATGGGTAGGGGATTTGTTTGCCTGAAGCAGTTTGCGCATCGTAATAATGGCGGAGTTTTTCAGTTTCCTCAGCGGTAAGGTTTTTTAACGACCAATTTACGCTATCGGCAAAAGCGGCAAAGCTGTCGAAGCCACTTTTAGTGGGATTTTTAATAAAATCGACGCGGGCATGAATACCTAGCTGATGCAGAATATTCACGGCATAAATATAAGTGGGGAGCCTAATAACTTCACGGCCAATTTCGCGAATAATATTTTCATCAATAAAGGTTGGATTGACCGTGTGGGTGGTGTAAACCCGTAAATTAGTTTGACGGTTAAGTTTTAATAACGCTGTTTTTAAGTCATCAACCAATGTTGAGCGTGAAGCGACGGCGATATCAAATTTCGGGAGCGCTTCCCAGCTGTCTTCCCATGCTAATTTCTTAAAGCTCGCATTATGGATATCCATTTCGTTTGCGCGCTGTTGAGCCATTTCAATCATGCCACCGCTGTAGTCGATACCCATAACTGATTGAAATTGGTTTGCGAGACATAAGCTCACTGAACCGGGTCCACAACCCACATCCAATAAAGTTTGTGCGCCAGTAAAGTCCATCAATTCACGAAAACGTAATAAATAAGGATCATTTGGATTGGCACAATTTTGTGCCATTTGCTGCGCTTTTTTATCCCAATGTTCAGGTTCTTTACGCGAGCGCTGAGCTTGCTGCATATGTTGTTGGTACATGTGTGCAAAATTTAACTGGTGAATTAACATCATTTTTGGCCTTCACAAATCAAGGTTGATGGAAGCTGGAAATGAGCCATGATACTTTGCTCATCCACTGAATAGAGTGCTGACAAGTTAGTGAGTGTTAACATACTTTTTGATGTACCTTGTCTAGCTTGTTGGTGTTTATCAAGCAAAATAACATTATCAGCAATGGCCGCAGCGTGCTGCGGGTGATGGGTGGACATAAATATGGTGATGCCATGGGCTTTTAATTGTTCTATTTGCTTGAGTAGGCGAATTTGGTTACCAAAGTCGAGGCTTGCTGCTGGCTCATCCATAATCAATAATAATGGGTTTTGGATTAAGGCTCTAGCAATCAATACGAGTTGTTTTTCACCCCCACTAAGTGTGCTATATAGGCGTGAAGAGAGGTGTTCGACACCTAACTTATTGAGTTGTTGGATGGCTAAGGTTTTCTCTTTCTCGCCGGGTAGTGAAAATAAAGAAATATGCGGCGTGAGTCCCATAACCACCATATCAATAACGGTGAACGTAAATGGGGTATCGTGAGCTTGAGGTACGTAAGCAATCACTTTCGCGATGTCTAGCTGTTTTAGCGAATTAATTGATTTATTTTTTAAATAAATATCACCACAAATGGCAGGAAGAAGGCCTAAAATGGTCTTCATTAATGTGGTTTTTCCGCAACCGTTAGCACCCAATAGGCAAGTAATCGCACCTTTGGGCAACGTAAGATTAATTCCCTCAATAATGGCTTGGTGATGATAGCCAATAGAGACATTTTTAAGGGATAGAATCGTCATTTAACCCGCCTTGTTTGCAATAAAATAGCTAAAAAGAAGGGGGCGCCGACAGCGGAGGTCAAAATTCCGAGCGGAAGCTCTATCGAAGCAATGGTGCGAGCCAGTGTATCGGTAATAAGCAACATGATTGCACCAATAATCATTGATGCGGGCAGCTGATAGCGAAAGTTAGCACCCACTATCATTCTGGTGATGTGTGGCACGATCAATCCTATCCAACCAATGATACCGGCAATAGAAACGGCACTGGCGGTAATTAGTGTGGCAGAAACGATAAATACTGCGCGGATTAAGCTCACATTAACCCCGAGGCTTTTGGCTTCTTCATCGGATAAGCTGAGTAAATTCATTCGCCAGCGTAATAAAAGCAATGGAATGATACCAATAACCATTAGAGGTAAAACCGCAATCAAATCTTCTTGGGTAATTGAAGATAATCCCCCTAATAACCAAAAAGTAATTGAAGGAAGTTGGGTATAAGGATCGGCTAATATTTTCATCAGTGAAATCGCGGAGCCACAAAGGGCGCTGATAGCGACACCGACTAAAACAAGCGACAAAATAGGGTCATGTTGACGGGCAAATCGAGCAATAAAGCAAACCAGAG
The DNA here is from genome assembly GCF_052096715.1 of Providencia sp. NCBI lineage: Bacteria > Pseudomonadati > Pseudomonadota > Gammaproteobacteria > Enterobacterales > Morganellaceae > Providencia > Providencia sp. Next base: position 231,440 of record NZ_JBQDNB010000004.1, on the reverse strand, counting down.
CAACAGTAATAAGCCCACCAACGAATGCAGCGAGTTGGATATAAATTAAGGATTGACCAAAGAAAATGCCAATCACCGCCCCCACGCCTGCACCTGCTGAAACCCCTAAAATATCCGGTGAGACCAGCGGGTTACGAAACATACCTTGATAAGCCGCTCCAGCAATCGCCAATCCGCCACCAATTAAAATGGCCGCAAGTGTGCGCGGAAAACGAATTTGCCAAAAAACGGTTCCGTTGCGCGGGTCATCACTTGTGGCTGATGCAGTAAACTCATTGGTAAATAAATGATATAGCTCTTCAAGGGAGAGCGAATATTTGCCATTTGTCAGTGCAATAGTGAGGCTGATAAGTAAAATAATCAGCAGCAATAGGCGTTTTACTGTGCCATTCATGACATTTCCATTAGCTGGGTTATTTGTGCATCAGTCAGTAGTGAATGGTAAAATAAGTCATAAAATTGCTGAATATCTTGCCGAATTGTTTCTTGGATTTTTTTATCAAAATGGCTTTGTAACCTGCGCATACCTAAAAGACGATTTATGCCAGGAGGGCCATCAATCCAACCAAAAGGAACGCCACTAAAGACATATAGTTGACGAGATTTGATGGCATTCAAACCTGTCCATAGTGATGAGGTGTTGATGAATTCAACGGCTTCATTATATTGAGTTATAATGATGTCAGGGTTCCAGTCATACAGCTGTTCCATAGAAACTTCAGTGAGCCCACTAAAACCAGGGATGTCGGCAACATTGCGTAACCCGAGGATTTCAATTGCTTCAGTATGAATTGAGCCTTTAGTGCCTGTTTGTAACCCTTTCGCCCCTCTTGCAAGATAAAAACTGAGGGGTTTAGTTTGCTCAGTTTTAGGCAATTGATTCTGTTGTGCAAATTGAGTGGCATCAGATAAATACTGCTCGGCAAGGAAACTGAGCTTTTCAGCTTGCGGCTCCACGCCGAGTATCTCACCGAGCTGGCGTAATTGCTGCGGGGAATCTTGCAAACTACCCGCGATTAATAAATAAGGAACACCAGTCTGTTTTGCGACCTTTTGTGCTTGAGAACGGTAAGTTTCATCAATATTGCCAGTATCAATAATTAAATCTGGACGGTAAGACAATAATTTTTCTAGGGAAAGTGTGCTGCCACGCCCTGCTAGTCGACCATAAATGGGAAGATTAAGCCATTGCTGAGCAAAGAACCCTGTATCGCCTTTTTTCAGTGAAATAGAGGAAAACCCAACCATTTTTTCAGGGGCGAGAGCGAAAAGAAGCAAGTCAGATGGAGGTCCCGCACTGATAACACGCTGAATTTCAATAGAAATAGGGCGCTTACCAAAGAAAGCTTCTTCGATTTTGCTATGCGTTTTGGCAAAACTAGGTAAGCAGTAAAATGCGCTAAGGGTAACGCAGGACTTAATAAAGTGTCTTCGATTGATTGCCATAGTACGTGATTATCATTGCGCTGTATTTATTGGTATATAGCGCGAAAATTAACGGAGTCATGGCTGAGAGTCAACTATAAAAGTGGGGTTGTTAGAAAAAATCGACAGTTATGTGATGTAAATCAGGAACAAAGATTGCTATCCGGAAAAAGATAGCAGACCATAGCGATAGAAATGGTGCATTGTTGATTATATTGGATATATGAAGAATAGAAGACCCTCTTTGCAGGATGTTGCCGATCGTGTCGGTATCACAAAAATGACTGTGAGTCGCTTTTTACGAAACCCTGAACAAGTTTCTGAATCACTGCGTGGTAAAATTGCCCAAGCAGTTGATGAACTTGGTTATATTCCGAATAAAGCGCCCGATATTTTATCCAATGCAACTAGCCATGCCATTGGAGTATTGCTTCCTTCATTGACTAACCAAGTCTTTGCGGAAGTGATCCGCGGAATTGAAGCTGTTACCGACAAACATGGTTATCAAACAATGTTGGCTCACTATGGTTATCTGCCAGAAAAAGAAGAAGAACGTTTAACATCGTTACTTTCTTATAATATTGATGGCGTTATTTTAGCAGAGCGAACGCATACCGACCGCACACTTCGGATGTTAAAAACCGCAGGTATTCCTGTTGTCGAAATCATGGATAGCGTCTCTCCTTGTTTAGACATTGCTGTAGGGATTGATAATTTTGAAGCATCTCGCCAAATGACGCATGCCATGATTGCTCGTGGTTGTCGAAAAGTGGTTTATATAGGTGCACGTTATGATGAAAGAACCTTTATTCGTCTAAAAGGTTATGAACAAGCGATGCTTGATGCCAAGCTTGAGCCGCGTAATGTGATGACGCAAGAGAGTTCCTCTTATTCGTTGGGCGCGCAATTACTACACAGTTGCAAAGAAAAGTATCCCGATACCGATGGGCTATTTTGTACCAATGATGACCTTGCAATCGGGGCAATTTTTGAATGCCAACGCTTAGGCATAAATGTTCCGAAGGATCTAGCAATATCAGGCTTTCACGGCCATGATGTCGGCCAAGTTATGACGCCAAAGCTCGCCAGTATTTTAACCCCTCGTGACCAAATGGGTCGCAAAGCAGCGGAAATGCTGTTGGCTCGAATGTCAGGTAAGAAGGTGGCGGCGACGCATTTTGATGTGGGGTTTTTTCTTCTAACAGGCGAAAGCATCTAATTTTATCCGTCATATTTCGCGCTGTAGCATTGTTGCCTGCACTCGCTAACTCTAGTCACATACTTGTGTATGCTCCCAGAGCTTAGCTCGATTGGCGCCTAGCCACAACACGAATTATTTAGGATAAAGATCAGGTTATAATATGAATTATTAATTCATATTACTTAGGGTGTTTTATTTGTAATGTTTTAAAGTTTTAAAAATAAAAATATTTCTTATCTTTAAGAATTATTGAAAATTTATATCTTGGCATCCTCTATATTATTGCGATAACTATCACAGAACTGTTTTTTTCTTCGCCAATTTAATTGCTAAATAATGCCCTACTGATGATAATGTTACCCGTAACTTGTTACCGGTAACATTTGTATCGGTTTATAAATAAAAATAGATAAGACCATTTTAATACCTGAGGAGTTTCCTATGAGTGATACCCAAAATCAAAACTATACATTTGTCTTAATGGGGGTATCGGGTAGCGGTAAATCCGCGGTTGCTAACGGTGTCGCACAACAATTAAATGCGGCTTTTTTAGATGGCGATTTTTTGCATCCTAAAACGAATATCTTAAAAATGGCGTCAGGACAGGCATTAAATGATGATGACCGTAAACCTTGGTTAGTTGCACTTAATAGTGCGATTTTCGCGATGCAAAGAACCAATGCAGTTTCTTTAGTAGTTTGTTCTGCGTTGAAAAAAAGTTATCGCGATATTTTACGAGATGATAATAAAAATCTTTATTTTATCTACTTGAAAGGTGATGCGATTGTCATCGAAGAGAGATTGAAAGCGCGTAAAGGGCATTTTTTCAAACCCGAAATGTTGAAATCCCAATTTGATACGTTACAAGAACCAAGTGCAGAAGAAACAGATGTTCATGCTGTTGATATTCGTCCATCTTTAGAAGATGTGATTGCGAACACCTGCTCTGCAATTCGTCATGTTATGACTGAGGGCTGACCATGAACACAACTGTTGAAACATTAAGCACCATGACATTGGTATTGACCGCTGTAGGTTCGGTCGTTTTACTTTTATTTTTAGTGATGTACGCGCGTTTACATGCATTTGTTGCATTAATGATAGTCTCTATCGGTGCTGGTCTATTTTCCGGTATGCCAGTACAAGATATCACTGAAACAATGCAAAAAGGCATGGCAGGTACACTCGGTTTTCTGGCTATTGTTGTCGCACTCGGTGCTATGTTTGGTAAGATTTTACATGAGACCGGTGCGCTTGATCAGGTAGCAAATAAGCTTCTGAATCTTTTTGGTGAGAAGCGAGCGCACTATGCGGTCGGTGTGGCTGGATTAATTTGTGCATTACCACTTTTTTTCGATGTGGCAATTGTTTTATTGATTGGTGTTGTTTTTGCGGTAGCAAATCGTACGGGCCACAACGTTGTTCGCCTTGCTATACCACTATTTGCTGGGGTTGCGGCGGCTGCGGCATTCCTATTGCCGGGACCAACGCCTATGTTAGTGGCCTCACAAATGGGGGCTGATTATGGTTGGATGATCTTAATTGGTCTTTGCGCTGCGATCCCAAGTATGATTTTAGCGGGTCCTTTTTTCGGTAGTTTTATCAGTAAATTTGTTCATATTGATATTCCTGCGGATTATCAGGCACCAAAAACAGAACAAGGTAGAATGCCGAGTTTTGCATTCAGCTTATGTTTAGTGCTATTCCCACTCGTGTTAGTTGGCTTAAAAACGATTGGTACACATTTAGTTGAGAAAGGTTCAAATCTAGAACATTGGCTAGAGTTTATTGGTCATCCATTTACTGCATTATTATTAGCTTGTTTGTTAGCTATCTATGGTTTGGGATTCCGTTACGGCTTGAACAAAGAAAAAGTAATGGAGATTTGTTCAGCTGCAATTCAACCTGCTGGTATTATCCTGCTTGTTACCGGTGCTGGTGGCGTATTTAAACAAATTTTAGTGGACTCCGGCGTAGGCCCTGCGTTAGGGGATTCGTTGATTGGTGCAGGTTTACCAATTGCTATCGCGTGTTTTGTATTAGCGGGGGCTGTCCGTGTCATCCAAGGATCTGCGACTGTGGCTTGTTTAACGACGGTCGGTTTAGTTTTACCTGTGATTAGTGAGCTAGGTTATTCTGGTGCTCAGTTAGCGGCTTTAGCTATTTGTATTTCGGGTGGATCTTTGATCCTCAGTCATGTTAATGACTCAGGGTTTTGGTTGTTTGGTAAATTTACAGGTGCAACTGAGGCTCAAACATTAAAAACTTGGACTGTAATGGAAACTATTTTAGGTACTACGGGGGCGATTGTGGGAATGATTTTCTTTGCATTCTTATAACCCTGTTCTAGAGAGTATTAAAAATTAGCTGAGTTAAACTCTTTAAATTAGAACGCCTACTGTTAAGTAGGCGTTTTTTGCTTATTACCCTAGGGTGATTTTAGGAATAATAATTTCATTGTACCGTTGTGCAATATTAATGGATTTAACGTTGCCTGAGGATAACGCAATATGCCGTGTAAAAAATGGCGTTAATCCTACGTCGTGGGTAGAAAAGAAAATAATCGCATTATCTAGTTCAAATTCTTTTTTCATTAAATTAAGAAATTCGAGTGCATCATGGGATGCCATAAATGAAGTAGACTCATCGAGAAAGATAATTTCTGGTTTCTTGAGTAATGTAAGTGCAAGCTGTAATTTTTGCTTTTCACCAGTAGAGGCGGCGACATCATTAATTAAGGTATCATCCAAAGTTTCTTTACTAATGGGTAAGGTTGGGCAACATAACTTGGTGATATGAATAATCATCGAATTATCAAAAACACCGTGGAAATTAAAATTATCACGGATACTGCCATGAATAAATGTCGAGACACCACTGTGGTAGGAAACTTTTTCTGCGAAAAAGCACTGAGAAATTTCATCGATATTGACATCATTGATCGTAATATCACCTGATGAGTGTGCTGATGTGCCACAAAGTGCTTTTATTAATGATGTTTTTCCCGATCCAGAGACACCCGTAATACCAATAATATCGCCTGAATGAGCTTCAATATCGAGCTGATTAATAATGGTCTTACCGTTAATGTTAATCGTAAGATTTTTTGCACTGAAATGCGCCACAGAATCTGTTGTTATGCCATTAACTTTGAAGTGGACCCGTGGGTTAGTTGTTAATTGATTAATGCTCGATTTAATGTGAAATAGATGTGTTTTTACCATAAATAAGCGGTTAATAGCGCCTGTAATGGAACTTGAAAGACGACCATTAATTATCATAACAGCAATCACCGAAGCTAAGCTTAAACTACCATCTCCGATAGCCAAATAGCTGGCTATATACATGACTATCATGGACAAAAATGTATTTACCTTGATAACTTCCATCCAATGATGATTAGCTTCGTTAAGCTTTAATTTTATTTTTTCATCTTCATTAGTTTTTACATTAATATATTGTTTAAAATGAGTATTATTAGCAAAACAAAGCTCGTGCTTTTTTTGTTCTAAGGAGTAGTACATTGCTGATTTTTCATAGTTAAGACTATTAGCGCGTAACATATTTTTATATGAACGAAAACGAATGTGCAAACATAGAAAAATAAACCCTGCATAGTAGGCGAGTAGTAATAGCGAATATAGGCCTAACATGCCAATAATACAAAAGGAAAATAAAATGGCTAATCCAACATCATAAATTATTTGAGGCTTGATTTCCCATAATTGTAAAATAGAGGCTTCTGTTGTTCTGATTTTTATGGAGGCACTTTTACAGCTAGCCTGTTTTAATAAATTGACAAAATAGCGATTAAAAATACCAATGTTAAGCTTTATTTTTTTAATGTTTTGTTCGTGAATAATATGTTTGATAAAAAATTCTAAGCCAATAACGAAAATGAAAATAAAACTGATATACAATAAAGAACTTACAGATTCGCTATAGACTAACCGAGAGTTAAAAAGGTTTGAGTATAATGGCAGTAGCAGCGCAAACACAATTAAAGGTAATGAGAATAAACTAGACTTTGGTGTTAGGTTGAGTAGCGATTGATATATACCATCTTCACTAAGTTTTTTTTCATGAGAAGAAAATTAAAATAAATTTTTACTTTCAATTAGTTGTGGTGTTATAGCTAGTTCGGTTGTTAAGTTAGTCAACTGACCACTTTGATTTTTGATGATAATATATTTTCCATCTTTTATCTCCATAATGAAGAGTAAAGGTAGTTTTTTCTCACTGAAATCAATAATTTGGATATATTGATAAGTAAAGAAATCGTTATCAATAAACTCGTTGATATGATTCAGAATATATTTATTATCATACGAAATTGCAGGAGTGGTAAAAGGCTCTCCTAATATCTTAAAGTATTGGTTAATTATATCATGGAAATTACTTTCTTTCATTTTCTTCACTTTTAAGGAAGCAAGCATTAACACCGTCACTATCTTCAACAGGTTTTAAGGCTTTAATCGAAATGTTCGGTGTGTTTTTTTTAATTAAGATCGTATTATAAATGGTGTAAGTCATCGCGGCATCTAAAGATATATTATTGCCATAGCTGCAATAGACATCAATAGATTTAACTTTATTATTATCAATTAGCTTTAATGTATCATGGCTAAATGTTAATGATTTTATCATGCTATTACCGTTGCCACCTCCATAATTACGGCTATTACTATCGTTATTGCTATTATTGATTTCTGTGGAATCTTCTAGTTTATCGTCTTCAATTCCCATCAATGTAGCTTTTCCTTTATTTTGTTCGGCAGCCATGGTGCTCGATAATACATTGGCAAGAAGTACCGCCATCAATAAGGTCATGGTTGCCACAGCAGCGGATAATGCAGAGATAAAACCTAGCATGGGGTCACCAAACGTTAAATGTAATGTTATCGCTAATTAATGCGGTTAAATAATTAAGAACAGAGATTTTTTTACTTGATATATAGATCATGACAGGCAAGCCATCGTGTTCCGGCAAGATCATCGTATCCTGCTCTGGTGTAATTTGTACGGAATAAAAACGTTCTTGATTCATTTTTTCACGGTCATTAAAGGAGTCAGCACTAATTTTAGTCACTTTTCCGTGAATGATTTTTTTAAATCCAGGGGAATTCACAACTATTTTTGCAGAGAGCTGAAGTGTAATAAAAGGACGGTATTTTGCCAGTATTTTACCTTCAATAACTCTAGCATTTTGTTGTTTTTTAATAACCATTATTAAATTTGATGCTTCAACATATGAGCCTTTTTCTAAATCTTTTTCAATGCTTAATACAATACCATTGGCTGGCGATAACACACTGTTTGCCCTTATCTTATTTCTCAATAGTTCCATCTGCCCACTATTTTCTAATTTCTCTTTTTTGAGTCTATTGAGCTGAGTTTCATTTTCTTGAATCTCATTGATAAGACGAGCAGTATATTTTTTTTCGGACAGTGCGATTTCTCGTAATAATCCTTGAGAATTTAATTCGCCAGTTGTCATAAGGGCATTCGTTCTACTGATATCTGCATTGTTATTCAATTTTTCAATTTCAGGAGCATGTGCATTTTTTAGTAGAATCTCTTTTTTTTTCAAAATATTAATTTGATTTTCTAATTCACTTGATTCTTTAATTTGTGCAATATATTTAGCTCTTAAATTGTTTACTTCCATATGTAATAGAATATATTCATATAATTCTCTGTATGCACTTAATTTTTTGCTTTTTAAGCTACTTGAGACTGAAAAATATTCAGACTCATTACTAATTTCCCCATCAAGAATTTTATTCAACAAATTTTTGTTTTCTTCTAACTCATTAATTTGCTCATTAGAAAAATCGACTAAATTAGTTAATGTTTTTTCTTGATGAAATACATCTAAATTTGTATAGGAAAATAAAATTTGGTCTTTATTTACCTTATCCCCTGTTTTAATATTAAATTGATTGATAAATCCAGATGCAGGGCTTACTATCTCTAATCTATTTGATACCCCAGAGATGATACCTTCCCCTGGTGAAGAAATTTCAATTTTAGCTAATAGTATATAACCGATAAATATAGATGTTATACCAATTAGTATTTTTACTTTTTTAGATAATTGATACAGTTTTTTAAAATTAATTTTCAATTTCGATTAATTTCCCTGTTAAATGGATGTATTCCATCTTATTTTTCATATCTTCGATCATAAGTTCAGCAATGCGTTTCTCCATTGTTAGCATATCAAATAAAGTATTTACCATTTCATAGAAAGAAGATTGCGATATTTCATATTCTCTTTTTTGACTTTTAATAATAGAATGCATCGTTTTACGTTGCTGTTGCAATCCGGATAACTCTGCTGTATTTGAATTAGATATCAATTTTAGATTTTTAATTTTTGCGGCTGATTCCTTATATTTATAATCAGCTTTAGTTTTTGTTGCTTCATATAATTTTAGTTGAGATTTTTCATTGAGTACTTTATCTATATCAAAAACGTTTAACTTTACCTCCATGCCCATGTAAGACTCGTTACGATTTCTGGTTTGATCAAGATACCGTTCTTCGGCGATGAGACTAACATTAAAGAAAGAGTTTTGCTGATAAGCATTTTCTCTCATGGTATCAGCTTGCATACGTAGTATATTATATTCGGTATTTTGCTGAGTATTCTCACTATCAATAATGGTAGATTCTAGGTTTTTTAGTAAGACTTTTGGAATTTTAACACCTTCAAGCGGAAAAATAATTCCCGATGAAAGTTCAACATTTGATTTATATTGTTCAATTTCTCTTTCTATATTTTGTAGTTCTGCTTCAATTCGTTGGATTAACAAAGAAGCCTGTTCTACATCACTGTATTTAGCTATACCACTTTTATATCGATGAGTAATTAGCTTGAAAATATTTTTAGCATCACTATTTAGATTAGCTGTTGTTTTAGTTAGCTCATTGAGATAATAAATTCCAATTAGATTATTAGTTGTAGATGCATAAAGCTCTTCTTTTTCTTTATTTAGTGATAGCTCTGAAACTTTTAATCTTAGGTTTTTTTCATTGAAGCGATGACTTAATGTACTATCATATACCAACGAAGTTGCAGTAATGTTGTTACTTACACTGCTATCACTATTTTTTATTTTTCCTGAAGCTGATATTTTCGGAAGGTAATAATAATCTGTCTGTTTGGCTTTGAGGTTTTCAGCTTCCAACTCTAATGTTTTTATTTTGATCGGGTTTGAGTTTTCTAATACACGATTAATGAAGGAGTGAAAGCTTTCAACATCCTGAGTAGCTATACTATAACTTGATGATAATAGGCCAAATAATAACCCTAAAGTGATATTCTTAGTACGCATGTGCTACTCCATTGATAATAGTGTTAATAATTTTTTTCTGCTTTCAATGGTGTTTTCTTTTAGCCATTGCGTGGTGTGTTCAATTCTTGACATTTCCTCTGATATTTTTTCATTCTCCGTTTTTCGAGTTATTTGTTCTTCCAATAAATAGGTGGTTAATTTTATTTTCCAGTCGTCATCAGCCGTTTTTATTGATTTTAAAACCGATAAATTTTGTTGTGCTGTGGTGCATAAAGTTAAGAGATGTTCTGAAATTTCACTAGCTAGATCGTTATTTTCAGATGTGGAAATCACTTTTTGCGCTATATTTATATTCACTTTTTGTAATGTATTCAGTGTTTCTTGGATATTATTGAGCTCTTCTGTATATGTTGCTGTTTTTTCTTTTATTTTTTTACTTTCTTTTTGATAGAAAAAGTGAAAGAAATTCAAACTTACTAGTAGCAATACTGAAATAGAGACGCCAAGAATGGATGTTAAGAATGCAAAAGACATTGAATTAAGCGCCATAGAGATAGATGAAATCATGGCATTCATTTTCTCTGAAATATCTCCATCCCCTCCAAGTGATGCTGAAATAGCAGTGATCATCCCTGTTAATCCAATAAAAGTACCGATTAATCCTAATGACACAGTTACCGATGCGGATAGCTTTGTTTGGTTTGAAAGGAGTATATAGTTACTTTGCTTATTTTTATTACATAAGCGATGAAATAAAAAAATAATGAGAGGGTAAATATAAATTCCAATCATAGTGTAGCTTATTTCTGGAGCGAGTAGTAAACATTGCTGAATCATTTCTCGTACTGATTGTAATAAAAAACAAGCGAGAAATGTTGCGGCATAAAAAAATAGTCCAAGATAATACATTTTATTTATAATCCCAATAAATACATGAGTTCCAACCTGGGCAATATTCACTTGTTCCTTGTTTTAGAACAACTTCCTTATTAATTCCCAAATTTTTAATTAGTGATGCCATATAAAGAAGGTTATAGGTGCTTTTTTCTTTGCTGTGGCTTATTCGATCATTTATATAACTGCTTATTATTATTTTTTCATTCTTTGACTTTATTATTTCATTGTTTAGTAAGGATATTTCACTATTTGATAAATGAATTCCCCCCTTGAAATAAATTCGTTTTTTTTGTAGGTCTATTTGAGTCTCTTCAAATCTTAATTCACCATAATTAATATAGGTTTCTGCGGTTTTCATTCCGCTAAAAATAAATACCATGGAGACTAAAATTATGATACATAGCGTTCCACTTAACCCATCAACCATAGGTGCTAGTTCTTCATCTGAGCTGTCATCATCATCTTCTTCTATCATTATAGTTTCAATGCCATTATTAATTTAGGTTTATATTATATTCGCTATTTAAATTAACTCACTTGAGTTTAAGCTCAAAAAAAAGGAGTATCAGACCAATTTATGTTAGCTGAAATATTATCGTTAATTAAAGGTATATAATAATTTCATTGATGACGGCTAACTATTATTAGCTGAATAATCCACTTTTAACATAATGAAATAGAATATGATTAATGAAATTGGCTCGATTGAATCAAAAAATATAGAAATTAAAAAATTTAAAGTACAGGGGCTTGATTTAATCGTAACGAAGCCTGACGGCTCCATTGAAGTTATTAAAAATGGATTGTCTGAAATTATTTTAGGTAATATGAGCTTATCGACTGAGCAAGGGACTATTCTTTCACAAGATGAAATTTTATCATCTATAACATTAAATGTCGGTGCTGATGCGGTTTATATCAAAGAGCAGTTTACGAGTGATACTGTCGAGTTTGCTGATAGCCAGAACATGTCAAATAATAATGAGGAAGGGGTTAACGAACAGAAAGTATTTGGGGATAAGCTGGCAGAGCTAAATCAACAGAACCAAAAACTAGAGCAAACACTTCATATGCTGTCATCAGAAAAAGCTGAACAAGAGGCATTATTGAGCTCGTCACTTACAAAATTAACGGAAGTGAAAAAACAATTAAATCAAAAATCAGAAAAACAAAATCAAGATACCTCAAATGATATCTCTTTTTCTTCGCCCTCTGTATCCACGACCACCCAAGGCAATTCTTCATCATCATCTTCTTCTCAACCTGCAAATAATTCACCTATCACTCCATTGATCGTTAAGCCAAAGATTCAGGCTTTTATTCGAGGGGAATTAAGCGAAGAGTCTGGGAAAAAAAGCGACAATATTTCGAATACTAGCACGCCAACATTTATCGGAATTGTTTCTCCCGATAGCCAGGCTCACTTATCGATTAATGGCGTGAAATACCCTATCAAAGCAGATAAAGATGGTAATTGGTCACTAAAGATGATCCACCCTTTAAAAGATGATCTCTATGAATATACACTGATGGCATCAAACGGAGTGGACAAACCCGTTACGGTGAGTGGCAAATTTACGGTTGATACGCGGTTAGATAGCCTTTTTGTTTGTTTAGATGAGCATTCGGATAGTGGCATTTTAGGGGATAAATTAACCAATAATAAGCTCCCTACTTTTTCAGGAAAAACAGAAGCGGGTAGTCGAGTTACATTAACCATTGCAGGGCAAACATTACAGACAATTACGGATACGCAAGGTATATGGCGCATTAGTGTTGAAAAGCCACTGGTAGATGGAGAGGCAATATATCAAGTAACGGCTACGGATGTGGCCGGCAACAGCAAAACATTAACTGAGTCCGTGCAGATCAAAACGACATTGTTGCCGACAACCCTACAACTAAATGGTCGAGCTGACTTTCTCACTCATCAAACCACCCCGACATTATCAGGGCACTCGGAAGCGCATGCTGATATTCAAATCACCATTGGCGGTCAAGTTTACTCGACCATCGCGGATGAAAAGGGGAATTGGTCGATAGATATTCAAACCCCACTTGGGCAGGGCGCACATTCTTTAAAAGTTAAAATTACTGACAAGGCGGGGAACAGCGAGACACTCAGTGAAACGGTACAGATAGATACCGTGCTACCCGCGGCCGAGGCCACACTGGCACAAAACAGCGACTCGGGTGTGAAAGGTGACCATCTTACCCAAGAAAAAGCGGTGACCTTAGTCGGCAAAACTAAGCCGGGCTCGGCGGCAGTGGTTGTATTTACTGGGCAGGAGTACCCAGTAGTGGTGGGTAAGGATGGGGCTTGGCAGGTAACTTTGCCCGCCGTAACGGAAGATAAAGTCTATGACTATCAAGTCAGGGTAACGGATAACGCAGGGAATGTCGGGGTATTCCACGGGCAATTTACGGTTGATACCCAGGTGGATGCATTATCGGTACACCTAGATGCGGCTTCTGATAGTGGTATGATCGGGGATAACGTCACCAATGATATGCGCCCTCACTTTTCAGGGAAAGCGGAAGCCAATAGCGCCATTGTGTTAATTATAGGTGGGCAAAAACTCACAACCACCGCCGATGAAAATGGCGATTGGACAGCCGTTAGTCAAAAAGGGCTGGCCGATGATCTCTACCATTATCAAGTAACGGCTACGGATGTGGCAGGCAACAGCAAAACATTAACTGAGTCCGTGCAGATCAAAACGACATTGTTGCCGACAACCCTACAACTAAATGGTCGAGCTGACTTTCTCACTCATCAAACCACCCCGACATTATCAGGGCACTCGGAAGCGCATGCTGATATTCAAATCACCATTGGCGGTCAAGTTTACTCGACCATCGCGGATGAAAAGGGGAATTGGTCGATAGATATTCAAACCCCACTTGGGCAGGGCGCACATTCTTTAAAAGTTAAAATTACTGACAAGGCGGGGAACAGCGAGACACTCAGTGAAACGGTACAGATAGATACCGTGCTACCCGCGGCCGAGGCCACACTGGCACAAAACAGCGACTCGGGTGTGAAAGGTGACCATCTTACCCAAGAAAAAGCGGTGACCTTAGTCGGCAAAACTAAGCCGGGCTCGGCGGCAGTGGTTGTATTTACTGGGCAGGAGTACCCAGTAGTGGTGGGTAAGGATGGGGCTTGGCAGGTAACTTTGCCCGCCGTAACGGAAGATAAAGTCTATGACTATCAAGTCAAGGTAACGGATAACGCAGGTAATGTCGGGGTATTTCACGGGCAGTTTACGGTTGATACTCAAATTACATTGACAGCGAGCTTAGACTTAGCGAGCCAAGAGAATTCGAATACCTCAATAACGCAATTAAAGCGTCCACAAATTAGCGGTACAGCTGACCCTGATAGTAAAATTATTGCTGAGTTTAAAGGACAAATTAAAACGGTTTATACTGATAACCAAGGTAAGTGGTCACTGAGTTTTGATGTTGATGCGGAAGTGGGCAAAGAGAACAATTATAAGATAGTGGCGAAAGATGCCGCCGGTAACCAAAAAACGGTGGAACAGAGTTTTTCATATTTACCCTCGTCAGGAGGGGCGGGAGAAGTCCATCCTCCGATGCTTTCAGTGGTATTAGATGTTGGTAGCGATAGTGGTAAGCTAGGCGATTATATCACTAATATAAAAATGCCTAAGTTTACGGGAACAGCGACTAAGGATGCTAAAATAACCTTATCGATTAATGGTGAAGATTTTACGACAGTGGCAGATAGCTTAACTGGAAACTGGGACATTACCGTTAATGAGCAGCCTGAGGGAAATAATCATTATGTTGTCATGGCAGAGCACCCAACCAATGGGCAATTAAAAGAGATATCTGGGAACATTTTTATTGATAATATCGCACCAGTATCTTCAATCGAATTAACCGCAGAAACAGATACTGGCTCTAAAGGTAACTTTATTACCGCACATCAAAAACCAGTATTTACTGGGAAAGGTGAACCTGGATGCAAAGTTACGTTACATTTAAATAATGAATTAGTTTCAACGACGACGGATAGCAATGGTATCTGGAGCTTAACTTTACCTAATGAATTACCTAAATATTTTACTGGGAATTTTAAAATTAATGTCACGGATGCGGCGAGCAATGTATTTGAGAAAACAGCCAAATTGGTTATCAGTAGTCATAAACCAGAGCTTTCAGATATAGATCTTATTAATCCTTCAATATTGGGGAAATTTAATAAAGCTAAATCAATTAATAGTCTTACCCCAACGTTTCGGGGAAAAATAAATGATGATTCTAGTTTAGAGTTTAAGTTTTCTTATTTTCATCAAAATAAGAAACAGAACTATTTATTTCCTATTACTAAAATAGATAAAGATGGAAATTGGAGCTTCACTATTCCAGAAGGGATATTTGACAATGATCGTCGTTATGATGTGGATAATATATCTGTTGTTGCAACGTCTTCTTCTGGAGTTTCTTCGGAAAAAACATTTTATAAGCCTGGATTACAGATAAAAAACTGTATATTGAAAATAACAGGTGAAGTTTCAGCCGAATCTAGTAGTACAGGAGAAAATAATGAACGTCTTAGCTCTAGTCGCTCACCTTATTTACAAGGTTCTATTGAAGGGAGTTCAGATAGGGATGAATTGAAAGGAACCATTTATATCGGAGGTAAAACATATTCAGTAGATTTTGGTAAAAGCCGAAAATCATGGCATTTTAAAGTTCCTGATAATGTTCAACTCCCTTTAGGGGAAGTCCCCTATACCCTAACATTTAAAGATGTTTATGGTTCGGTAAGGGAGGCTTCTTTCTCTGTAGTGATCAGTGATTTTAAATTTTATCTTGACCCTGATACAGACTCTGGAGAGGTTGGAAACAACTTTACTAACCATAAACACCCCGTATATAAAGGCCAAATAACGGCAGGCGGCACGATTTCAGCTAAGGTGAATGGTAAAGATTATTCCATTCAAGCAAATGAGAAAGGGGAGTGGCGTTTCGAAGTGCCTATTAGCGGGGACGGAGCTTATCATATTAGTTTTATTCAAGATGATGGAAGCCTTGCTGTTGCACAAACGACATTAAATATCCTTACTACTGATCCGGTCTTTAATGACTTTCATATTGTGGATAAGCAACTTTATAGTGGCACTCAAGTTTCTAATGTAATTAATCCACAACTGGTTTTTACCTATTCTGGAAATATGGATTATTACCTGATAACGGTGAATGGCAAAACCACAAGACATAATAAACTACAAACTAAATATAATGGTTCTAAAACGACGTTTGCTAATGAGTTAACTTTATCAAATGGTGAGCATACCGCTAAAATTACAGCGTTTGATGTTGCGGGAAATAAAACAGAGCATAAAGTCATTATTAAAGTGCTTAGTGATGAACAAGGTATTACTTCACCGAATATTGAATTTGGTATTAATGATAAACAGTGTATTTCTACAAAAGATGGCAAGTTATTATTTAATCAAAACGAGATTAAGTTTACAGGGATAACAACTTCCGCAGGCCAAATTACGCTAAAAGACATGACGGGAAAAATCATTGGTACGACTAAGGCAGATAATAAAGGAAGTTGGGAATTAACATTGCCTAATAATATTGTTCCCATTGATATAAAGGATGGCAATAATATTTCTCTATCGATTACGGCAAAAGATTTAATTGGCCGCGAAACACAGTTTGATTTTGACTTACTCTATGACGTTACCCCTCCAGAAATAACCGCAACATTAGATGACTTACTTTCAAATAGCGGTGTTATTAATATTAATCAACCCACATTCAGTGGAATTACAAAAGCAAATGCCACGGTATGGTTAACGATTAGTAAACAAAAATATTCAGCCATAGCGGATGCTAATGGTAAATGGAAGATAAAATTAGACGATAAACAAGAGTTAAATGATGGCACTTATAAATATGAAATAGAAGCTCATGATATTCTTGGCCAAATTAGTTTAAATAAATTATCAGGTGATTTTACGGTAAAAACAATTGCCTCGATTAATGGTGAGCTAGACCCTGATTCAGATTCTGGGGAGAAGAAAGATAATCATACCAATGTAAATAAGCCAATATTTAAGGGAGTAACAGAACCAAATGCCACTGTACGGCTCGTTTTCAATAATAAAATGGCATCAACTTATGAAAGCATAGCAAATGAAAGAGGAGAGTGGTCGATCAATGTGGATACCGAATTGAGTGATGGTATCCATGATTATGTGATTTTTGCGATTGATAATATTCAAGGCATTAATGGTAAAATTAAGGGGCAGTTAACCATTGATATGACAGCCCCCGATTTGCTCATTGGCGGTGCAGTGGACCCTACGGACTTTACGACTAAACAGGACATTTTAGCTCGTATTACGACACCGACTTTTGCGGGGATTGCAGAGCCAGACGCTTATTTAGAAATCACAGTTGGTCAAGATATTTATAAGGGTATCCTTGTTGATAAGCACGGAAACTGGAGCTTTACGTTATCAGAACCACTAATAGATGGTGAACATGATTATCAAATAAGGATAACAGATATTGCAGGGAATCTAGGGATAGAAAGTTTAACCGGCAAAGTTACTATTGATACCAAAGCTCCTGAACTTTCTGGTTCCTTAGAGAATTCTACTAACTCTGGGGATAAAAGTGATGATATTACCAATATCAACACACCAAAATTCAGTGGCGTAACAGAGCCTGATGCGTTAGTCGAGCTTAAGATTGCTAATGCGACTTATCAAGGGAAGGCTGATAAAAGTGGTAAATGGACGATATCTGTTACGGATACCTTGATTGATAAAACCCATGATTATCATATTGAAGTAAAAGATGCTGCGGGAAATACGAAGGAGATGACAGGGCAAATTACTATTGATACCAAAGCTCCTGAACTTTCTGGTTCCTTAGAAAATTCTACTAACTCTGGGGATAAAAGTGATGATATTACCAATATCAACACACCAAAATTCAGTGGCGTAACAGAGCCTGATGCGTTAGTCGAGCTTAAGATTGCTAATGCGACTTATCAAGGGAAGGCTGATAAAAGTGGTAAATGGATAATTCCTGTCACCAAGCTACTGGCTGATGGTTCCCATAAATACACGATTGAAGTGAAAGATAAGGCAGATAATAAGGAAATTATAGCAGGCAAAATTACGATAGATTCAACCTTACCCGATACATCTGTTAGTCCTGCACCAGTACCAGTAGAAAATAACGTGGTGATGCCAATTGATATTCCACCAGTTGATAATACGATATCTCAAATAGATATTGATAATCACTATTTCTAGCAAAGCGATTTTAGAAAAAACAGTTGAACCTCAGCATAATAAATGGTGAGGTTCAATGTGTTAAATAATAAATTATTTGAATAATGGGAATGTAGCCGCTGGTTGTGCATGAAAACTTTTAAAGGCAAGTAAAAAATAAGAAACATCATCATAACCGACTTCATGTGCAATACGTGTCATTGGCATATTATCTGCTTTAGATAACATCATGGCTTTATTCATCCGAGACATTAAACTTATTTTAGAAAAACTGGTGTATTCACTCGATAGACGACGTTTTAGTGTTGATGCACTCATATGAAGTTTTTTAGCGACTGTATCTAAAGTACAGCAATGCTTTCCTGCACCATAAAAAATCAAGTCATAGACCTTATCTTTTACTGATATGTTCATTGAGGCATGCAGTGCGGGAATAAATCCATCCACAAATAGGAAAAAAGACAGTATAAAGCTTAAGTGGATGTTAATGACATTATTATTGGAAAGTAGAAGTAGTTCCTTCGTAGCAGAATAAAATACATTTTCAATAATAGGATTTTGTTGTAATTCGGTGTAGCAAATATTATTAACAGATTTTGATTTTGTTTTATTGAGAAACAAAGAAGAATGTTGTTGGTAAAAGCATTTTAGCATCTCGCTGGTTATCGGGATTACATCGACTGCCAATGAGTCATATTTATCACTGCGGATTATCTCAATAGATCCGCCTTTAGGTAGAAAGCAAATATTCGAGGTTGTTAGCGTTTGCCATTGCCCCTCTTCTATTCGTATTTTAATTTCACCTATACTGATTTTTAGTAACAGGGAGTGAGTAAGATAAAAGCTATTTTTTGTTTTATTGGATAGTGTTTCAATATAGGTATGAAACGTTTTTTCACAAAAAGTAATCGACATAAAATAAACCTGAATAAAGTATTACCCATGATTGCAGACCGTAAAATGACTCTGGTTATCGCAAAGAGTGGTTCACGGTTTTTTTCAAAAACAAACCTTGGTATTTATTTGTCTGGAAAATGGTTTGTTATCTGACTCTCATTCAATAAACATCGACTGACAACGATGCTATTTCTCGATTGAACATAGGTGATACTAATTTTATGGTGTGAATATTTATTTAAATAATGGTCACGATTTTTTATGTTTTTTGGGGCGTAAAATAAAGTCGAAAAAAGTCAGACATATTCATATTTCTGATGGTTTAACTTAATGTTTTTATTTGAGTTATTTGTTGGCATTACCGATGTGATGGCAAAATTTCATGGGGCAATAAATAAAAAAGTCAGAAAAGTCCAAAGTGGAATAGCGGGAAATTCTTTAGAGTATGAGAACATGCGCAGGAAAACTAACAGGAATAGAATATAAAAATGGCAGGAATACATATCCCTGCCGTTCTCGTTGATAATATTTAAAGCAACTAGTTTAGCAGTTGGTTCAATTGGCTGTATAAACCTTGTGCACTTTTCTTGTAACCATCAACAGACAAATGTACGTTATCAGGACGCGCTAAATCTTGAGCCGCCCATGTTCGAATCGAACAAGGCCCTCCCATAAAGGCTTGCCAATCCCAGAATAACGTATTTTCTTGGGCTGCTACTTTCTTCTGTATTTGAATTACATTCATTAAGTTAACTGGCATTTGTGCCTGACAGGTTGCGGCGTTACTGAATTTGATTGAGTCGTTTGGCCCAACTAATAAAATTACGCTATTAGGCACCTGTTGGCGGATTAAGCGAATTTTTTCGCTTAAAACTCGCTCATAAGCTGCTAGATCTAAGGTATCGTTAAAGGCCTCATTGGTACCGTAAGCTAAGATCACCATATCGGGCGACATTTGTGCCAAGGTTTCACTCCATTGTGGTTGCCATTTATCAACCATACTCAGAGTAGCGCCATTTAAACCGAGCGCAGAAAGCATCACGCCAGGTTGTGTTGAACGCAGCAACCAACCGCCAATTTTTAAATTATTTTCTTTACCCACTGAAACTTGTGCGGGTAGTTGAGTATTAACTGGCGATGAGAAGCGCCAACTGCTACCCGTTGCAGGCAAAGAAAGTACGGATGATGCCGCAGGAGAAACATTCATCTGCGTATCAGAGGTTGTCTGGTAAAGCGCTTGTAATTGATAGTTTCCTTGTGCGGGCTGTAATGGCTTTAACAATATGCTATTACTTGCGGCGGCAGGTTGCGCAATTAAGCCGCCCAAGGGGTAATCAAAGCGTTCATCTTTACGGCTTGAAAATAGTGTCCATTGTTTTTTATCACTCACGCGATTAATGGTGGCAGTTCTTTGCCCCGGAACCGAGATTGGTGGTACAAAACCAAGACCCGCATCCCCATAGCGTTGTTGAAATAATGTTCTCAGATTACCACTAAAAAAGTCAGCCGCAGTGTGTGAGTCGCCTAATTGGACAATATGAACCTGTTGGTTACCTTGGCGCAATTTACTGGCAAAATGGCCCAGATTGGGTTCTGCATTATTTATCAGTTGCCCTTGTTCAGTGGCTGGTTGGCCTTTTGATGGGGAAACTGTCGTGGTTCTATCCGCTGTATTTTGGCAAGAAAGTAGCCCAAGCGACAGTAGCGTAATGACGCTAGCTGCGGCTAATTTTCGACTAACTTGACGTAGATTGTTCAGTTTCATGAGGTTCCTTTGCTTCCTCTTCGAAATGAATGAGTGAAAAAACTTTTTCAGCAATGGCTTGTTGTCCTTTTGTGCTGAAATGGATCCCATCACCACTTCTTAATTTAATTGTGCTGCTTTCATCCCCAATATAGTCGGAATAAGTGTCATTTTTATATTTTAAGACATCATTCGCGGAAAAATAAATTTCACCGTGATTCTCGACCTCGGATTGGTAAAGACTTCTTAGGAATTTCATACCATCAGATAGCGTATTCTTACGCATATTGGGGGGGCCAACCCAAATCACATCGACATTGTGCTGGCGAGCGGTCGATAATATATCACTAATACGCTCACGATACACCTGTTCCCAGCCTTCGCTTTTAAATTTGACATATTTATAGCCTGCTTGAGGTGGCATATCCCATGGGTCATTTGGCCCTAAAAAGACCACTAATACTTTAATATTAGGATTATCATTCAACGCCTTGGCAATAGTTTGTGGCCAATTAAAAAAGCGAGGATAGGCAAGCCCTGTACTTTGCTTACTTAAATTAATGCTATCGATATTATATTTTTTCAAGAGCATGTTTTTAACGTGGGGTGCGATGCCTTGCATCATCGAATCCCCTGCAAAGAGTACTTGATCCCCTTTGGCGATATTGGCGATATGCTTCGGTACGATGGGGATGTTTTGCTTAGCTGTAAACGTGCCAAAATGAACTTTGGTGTTATTTGTTCTTGCTTGTGGGCGCTTAAGTAATTCAGGAAAAGTGACCGATAAGGTTTCTGCGGGATAAACATAGCCATTTAGGAAATTTAGCCCAACACGATAATCATGAGGAAAATTGAGTTTACTGTGCTGATTGGCTAAAGCTTCCGCTGCTTTCTCTTCTTTCGCTTTCTGTCCAGAAGCATGGTAGGCAAAAGAACTCCCCGCTGCTTGTATACCCTCATTTAAATGAGCGCCATAGTCCCATGTGGCGTTTCCTGCCATATTTGACCATGGAGTATCCTGATGATACTTCTGCTGCCAGAAGCGCTCTAATGAGCTTTGGTTCAACCAGATGAGTAATAAACCTGCAATCAATACAATAAAGAGTACTTGCCCGGCTTTTATCAGGGTATTTTTAAACTCAGAAGTTAGCATAAATAAATCCTGGCATTCCAGATGGAGAAAGCATAAACATAATGGTAAGAACGATAGCCAATGGAATGGGGTAGTAGTACCAAGGAATTTGTTGATATTTCTTTGCTATGTAATGGTAACTTTGAACAAAACAAGGGTAAGCAAGTAGTAGCACCCAAAAAGCGATAATTAATCCAAGACTGGCACTGACAGAGGCAATAAATCCAGGTGCAATAATTTGATTGAGCATCATGATTGCATCATCAAAAGTTTGGCTGCGGAAAAATATCCAAGCGAAGCACACAAAGTGGAAGGTAATAATACGCGACACTAGAGTCGAGAGTGTTTTGTTCGGTAATGTTTTTGTCCAACCTAATTTTTCCATACAGAAACTTTTAAGGTTGAGTAATACAATCCCTAAACCATGTATTGCTCCCCACACCACAAATGTCATTGCGGCGCCATGCCATAACCCTGAAATTACCATTGCGAGAAAAACGTTGGTATTCATTCGACTAAATCCCTTACGGTTGCCACCTAATGGGATATAAACATAATCGCGAATAAAGGTTGATAAGCTAATGTGCCAACGCGCCCAGAATTCTTTGAGGTTGGCGGCCATATAAGGTGCATTAAAGTTAACGGGTACTCTATAGCCAAGTAATAGCGCAATACCTGTGACTAGGTTGGTATAACCAGAGAAATTAAAATAGATATTCCAAGCATAGGCGTAGGTTGCCACTAAGATTTCTCCCGCACTGTATCCAGTAGGGGCATCGAATACGGGATTAACATAGTTCTCGGCAAGAAATGAGCTAAATAAAAATAGCTTAACTAATGCCAAGCAGATAAGCAGTATTGCTTTTCGGGTGTCTAATATTGTCCGAGTTTCAGCTTGTATTTGCGGTAGGAAGTTTTTTGCTCGGTTAATTGGGCCTGCGACGATGCTAGGAAAAAAGGCAAGGTATAAAGTGACATCAAAAAAGTCAGCTTTAGTTATTTCCTTACGGCAAACCGAGACTGTGTAGCTAACGGAATGGAAAGCATAAAAGGATAGGCCTAATGGCGCGAGCAACTCAATAATAGGCAGCCCAACACTGAAACCGAATTTGTCTAATGTTTGTTGTATGGTTTCTTGGAAAAACGAATAGTATTTAAATAAAGTAAAGCAGCCAATAATTCCTGTGGCTAGAATGACATAAATCCATTTATTAGTGAGCCAATTTGTTAGCCAGTTAGTTAATAGATAAATGAAAAAGGTATAGCCGAATAATATATAAGCAAAGTCAGGGCTAAATGAATAAACAAAAAAGTAGCTTGCCGTAATAAGTAAGCCATTTTGTAACTTTGCGCTTGGTTGACAACTCCAATAAATAAGGAAAAACACTAAAAAAGAGCCAAGAAACTCAAACGAGAAAAAATTCATGTTGGACTCAAAATGTTAATTATTTTAGTAGTAAGAAGATGCCCTATGATATTTATTATCATGCCTTATGCAATAAGATTATTGCTCGTCATATTTCAAGCAGGTGCGTTGTTGGTCTCTCTCAACGACTTAAGTCACATACTTATGTCTGTTCTCTATATTGATGTGCTTTTTTAGGCGCTGATTTATCTTAGTTGGCTCAATAAAAAAATCCACTCTATTGAGAGTGGATTTTTTAGTGTCTTGTACCTGGTGATACAAAATTAAATGCGAGTTATTGCTCTTTTTTGAGCTTGTGTAATCAATTCTTCGTTACTCGCGTACATCTCTTGTAAATAGCGGTTATAAGTAGAACCTAACTCTGAGTAGCCTTTCATATCATTGATAAGTTTTGTGGTATCTAACTCATCAGTTGATTTACGTTGTTTCGCTCTTGAATTACGTAGTGATTCATAAGCATTGTGGGTATTCATATTCTTCATATAGGCGGTTACGGTGCCTTCAACTGAAGAGTATACAGAATAACCTTTAACTTTCCCTTGTTTAGCCTGACACCCGCTTCCGCAGCGCATTCCAAACAAATTACCATTTTGTGTTGCTAGTTGAGATGTACCCCAACCTGATTCTGTTGCAGCTTGTGTCGCCACTAAATGTGTCGGCATGATATCCACACGACTGAGTAATTTATCCCAGTTAATACGTTGTGGGTTATTACATTTCATACCATAGCTATCACATATTTGAGCCAGTTGGCGTAGCTCTTGTGCGCTCCACTTCTTGTTTTTACGCACTGAAAGGAGCCAGTTTCGCTCTTCCATAATCTGTTGATTGACTTTTTCAATCACGGGGACAACCGTTTTCAAAAACGCTTTCTTACGTGGTGTACCAGTTGGGTATTTTCGCAAATCAGGCAACGATGTTTGAGCTTGATTTGTGCTCTGCACTGCCTTGTGAGAATACTCTTTTTTGAGCATGGTACTGGTGCTGGTAGAGCCTAAACTAAGACTCGAAAATAATAGTAAAAATAAGAAAGCGAAGACGGCTTTTGTCCTCATCGTTCGAGAGGGCATTTGCTTCTCCTAAGTATCTCTGAACAAAATTCGACCGAATAGTAGCAGAATAATTTTTCATGAGCTACTTATATCCGGCTGACATTAGCTAAATTTCTGTATTGTTTTGTTATGGTTTGAGGGTAAATTAAATTTATGTTTATTTTTTAGTGGTTAGCTAAAATAATTTATAGTACCTTTTGGTTATTTATAAATTATTATTACTTATTTGCCTTGATGTTGGTGTTACATAAGTTAAATTTGATCAAAATACAATCAATTCATGTACTTATTGAAAGGTTATTTTGGTTAATAAATGAGCGGTTGATGGTGTGTTTTTTAATCAAATTGAGAAATGCATCTTTTTAGGAATGTTTACATGTCCTAGTAATGAGTAAGAAAGTGGTGGGTAAAACACAATAAAAGAAAAGTAAATTTAGCATAGGTTTTATCTAAAAAAATCATTTTAAAAGGTCGTGAAAATGGAGTGGGAGGTGACATATTTTGATTAAATAATCTCTTTCTTGGGTGATAAATTGTAATGCTGATAATGTTAATATTACCTATTAGTTAAATGTCTCTGGAAAGGGTGAATGAGTGACTATTTTAATAATGAGTCATTGAAGAATGATCACCCAGTATAAATTAGCGGGTCGAATTGCGGGGAACATAAATAAGTTCGATGAGTTCTTTTTGCTCAGTGACTTGAATATCATTTGCCCTATCTATAAGCATTTTGATTGCTAAGGCACCTATATATTCGGCAGGGATCTGTACCGTTGATAATTCAGGATATAAATAATGACAAAGGTCTGTATCATTAAAACCAATAACAGCGATGTCTTGTGGTATCTCAATATTATGTTTTCTTGCCGCACGATAAATGGCGCCTGCAAGTAAATCATCATCACAGATAACGAGATTAGGCTGGGTTTGGAGTAATATTTCTGCGCGATAAGTCGCTTCTTCAACAGAGAAAGTTGAATATTCAAGATGCAGTGTTTTATTTTGGTGTTCTAGTGCATTAAATTTACTTTCGAATATGCGATGTCGTCTAAGAAAATGCCTTCTAGGGAATTCAGCGCGAAAGTAACCGATTCGATAACGATCTGATTGCTGAATGTATTCGATGATTTTATTCGTTGTTTCAGTAATATTAAGCTCAATATCAATATTGTCTTCATTATCGGGCTCAATATAGACGATTTGTTTTCTATAACTGGCTAATTTGAGCGTAAATTCATCACTACAAGCATATATAATGCAGCCACTTATTACTTTACTTTGAAAAAGGGAAATGAGTTTATCGCACCATTCATCATTAGCGATACTGTCGAGGAGAATAACAGAATAACCTGATTTAGCAGCCGCTATCTCCGCGGCATAAATAACTTTTCCAAAATAGGGTTGTTGTAGATCAGGTACCACAAAGGCAATATTGGTTGATGAACCATTACGTAGCATTTGAGCGCTGACATTAGGTTGATAATTTAAGTCTTCAACGACAGCTAAAACGCGTAATCGAGTGGTTTCAGAAACCCTACCTTTTGATTTACCGCTAAGAACAAGTGAAACAGTTGATTGTGAGACATTTGCTAATTTAGCGACATCTTTACTATTAATAGAGGGTTGATATGTCGAACTATTCTTTTTTTTAGTCATAACGCAAATACCTTTTTTTATAGCAAGTGTAACAAAGGTCTAGGATAATAAGGTGGATATTAATTTGTTTTACCTCGTCTTATTTATAGGGTGAAAATATGCACTATTAATATGAGTAAAGCGAATGAGTAAAGTAAATTTATTTAAGCCAATTAAATAAGTAATACGTATGACTTACTGTGAATTACCTCACATTAGGGAATAATAATCATATGTATGATGCGATGGTCGGTACTATAGTTTGGTCAGTAATTTATAGTTTGGCCGATAATAGCGGTGACATAAATGGCATCCTACAGCTAACGGGTGATTAAATGAGTACAATATTTAGATTAAAAGTTGTGTCGTTTTTACAGTATTTTATTTGGGGGTCTTGGCTCGTGACCTTGGCATCGTATCTATTTAATACGTTGCAGTTTAAAGGGAGTGATATTGGATTAGTTTTTAGTTCATTGGGTCTCGCTTCACTTTTTGCACCTGTAGTGATTGGTATGGTTGCAGATAAAATTAATAATCGAAAACTGGTATTTATTACCCTGCATTTGCTTTCAGCCGTTACCTTAATTTTAGTGGCGTATAGCACCAGTGTAACCATGCTATTTTTAGTTTTATTATTGAATTTAATGTTTTATATGCCAAGTATATCGATGTGTAATAGCATCCTATTTGAGTTACTAGAACAGCAAAAATTAGAATCAAATAAATATTTTCCTAAAATTCGTGTATTCGGTACTGTCGGCTTCATTGCTGCAATGTGGACGATAAGCCTGTTAAGACTTGAAACGAGCCATTATCAGCTATTTATCGCTTCGGGTGCTTCTGTTGTCCTTGCCATTTTCTCGCTCACCTTGCCAGCGGCTAAACCTGTTGATAAATCTGAGAAAGAAGCTATCGCGACGTCTAACTTTAATATGAAAAACATTTTATTCGTTTTTCAAAAACATAATGTTGTTGTATTCCTCTTTTTTGCGATGTTGTTGGGTTCGGTTTTGCAAATCACTAACACTCTGGGTGTGCCTTTCTTGCAAGATCTGGCAAAAAATCCAGAGGCTGAAGGTTCATTATTTGCAAGTTTTCCAACGATCTTCTTGTCTATTTCTCAATTTTCAGAAGTCTGTTTTATTTTAGTGCTTCCTTTCTTACTTAAGAAAATCAAAATAGAGACCATCTTATTATTCAGTATGTTGGCGTGGATTTTACGTTTTGGTCTATTTGCTTATGGTGATTTCTCAACCATTGGTACTTTCGTACTTCTGTTATCAATGATTGTTTATGGCTGTGCGTTCGATTTCTTTAATATTTCAGGTTCTCTTTTCTTAGATAAAGAAATTCCATTGCAATATCGCTCAACTGCCCAAGGGATATTTACGACCTTTGTGAATGGTTTTGGTACTTACCTTGGTGCGATGTTAAGTGGTTGGGTACTTGATTTAAATACGGTTAATGGCGTTGTTGACTGGCACATGTTCTGGATTGTTTTTGCCTGTTATACCGGCTCATTCACCATTCTTTATTCAATTTACATGTTGCTTAGAAAACCGTCAGATTCACAAGGTGAAACTGTTAACCACTAGAAATAGATGTGGTTAGTTGTGAAAACGCAACAATATAATAGGTGGAAGTGATGTTGAACGAAACTGAGTACCGTATTAAAGATTTAAGTCTAGCGCCGCAAGGAATGAAGCGTATTAATTGGGCGAAAGCACATATGCCAATTATGCAAAGCTTAATGATCCGCCTTGAAAAAGAGCAACCGTTTAAAGGCCTGACTATCAGTATTTGTCTACATGTCGAAGCTAAAACGGGTGTGTGGATTGAAGCGCTAACTAAAGGCGGCGCTAAAATTGCAATAACAGGCTCTCCGGGTTCAACGCAAGATGAAACAGCGGCTGCATTAGTCGAATATTACGGTGCTCAGGTTTTTTCACAACGAGCAGAAGATTTCGCTGACCATATTAATTATTGCAAAGAAATTTTACGCGTAGGGCCCGATATCATTGCTGATAATGGGGCTGATTTACATGAATTGATCCTCACTGACCCTGAGTTTAGCCATTTACAGACTAAAATATTAGGGGCAACCGAAGAAACCACGACAGGAGCGAATCGTCTGCGCGAAGATTTCTCTGCAAATCTTTGGCCGACGCTAGTTATTAATGATACTCAAGCTAAGCGGATCATTGAAAACCGTTATGGTGTGGGCTCATCAGTGGTTGAAAGTATTGCTCACGCGACTAATGTCATGATCCACGGTAAAAAAGTGGTTGTGATTGGCTATGGTTATTGTGGCTCCGGTGTTGCTCAACGATTCAGAGGAATGGGGGCACATGTTACTGTTGTTGAAACTAACCCGTTAACACGTCTTGAGGCTCACTTGGAAGGTTTTTATACCGCACAGTTGAGTGATGCTATTCCTGATGCAGATTTTGTTGTGAGTGTAGTGGGTCGTGATAACGTGTTAACAGCTAAAGATTTTCTCTTAATGAAAGACAAAGTTATTATTGCTAATGCAGGCCATTTTCAACGAGAAGTTGATGTTGAAGCATTAAATGAACTTGCCGAATATAAAGAAGAAATCATACCGAAAATCAATCTATATCAATTGAAAAATAAAAAACAACTGTACCTGATGTCGGATGCAAATTTAGTTAATTTGTCTGCCGGAAATGGTAATCCAATCGAAGTGATGGACTTGGGATTAGCGTTACAAACCTTGAGTCTGGAGCGTATCGCTTTAGCGAGTCAGTCATTAGCTAAAATACCTCAGCCGGTACCTTATGATATTGAAATGGCAGTGGCTGAATTGGCATGTGACAACTGGATCAATCATTAATTGTATTTTAACTAGCTCGTAGAAGATGTTTTTTATAGGTCATTCTACGAAAGTTAATGCAACAGTGTGTGAAAATTTAAATCAGCTCATAAGAGAGTGTGTATGGAAGAGATGGGGCATTTTGTTACCGCTGAGGTTTATGTCAATTCACCATGGTCAGTTGAAGAAGCAAAGGTGGCAATAGATGCATTTTGCTTAGCGATGCGTCAGGAACCTGGCTGCTCACTGGCATATGCATGGCAGGACAATGCTGATCCTAGTCGGTTTATTCTATGGGAGCGCTATGACAGTCTTGCTGCTCATCAGCAACATTTTACCTTACCTCATACGCAGGCCTTTATCCAAGCCGGTTGGGTTAAACTGATCCGTGCATTTGAAACTACGTTATCTGATGATGAGCCCAAGGAGCCTACTCGATGATTAATTGGGGTATTTTGGGAACAAGTTTCATTTCTGGGGTGATGGCAGATGCAATTGCCGGTGTACCGGGGCATCAAGTTTATGGTGTTGCAGGGCGTTCAAGTGCCAATCTGGCTGCCTTTTGTCAGCAGCATCCAACAAAACATGTGTTTAATGATTATGCACAAATAATTGCTGACCCAGAAGTCGATGTGATTTATATCGCTTTACCTAATCATGTACATCATGAATATATTCTTCAGGCCGCTCGTGCAGGAAAAGCTATTTTGTGTGAAAAATCACTCTCTGTTGATATGGAGAAAACACAAATTGCATTAGCAGCAATAAAAGAGCATAAGGTTTTCTTTCTTGAAGGATTGATGTATTTGCACCATCCGTTGATTACTGAGTTAGTCGCTCAATTGAAAAGTGGTGTTGTGGGTGAAGTTCGCTCAATTACTGCACGTTATGGTGCTGATATTGTAAAATTTGTTAATCCAGACAGTCGAGGTGCGATTTATAACCTTGGTTGTTATCCCGCATCTTTAATTCACTTAGTCATGCAGCTTAGTTATGGTGAAATGGCAAATCGCTATCAAATAGCGGCAAACGGTAGACGAGGTGCAGATACTAATATCATAGAAACTTCAGCGCTGTTAACTTGGCCTGGGCTTGCTGTGGCACATCTACATTGTGTAGAAGATTATGGCATGTTTTGGGATTTTAGTATTCAAGGTAGCGCAGGAACCTTGCGCATTGAAAGTAACCCTTGGTTACCAGAGGTTCAAGGAAATGTGATAACTGTTATGCCTTATGAACAACCTGCTCAACGGATTGAAATTTCAGCTGAAGGTGATGCTTTTTATTATCAAGTCCAAGCGGTTGGAAATGCGTTAATGCAAAAACAGCTCGAAGCAAAGCGTCCAGCGGTGGGTTTACAAGATTCATTAGAGATTATGCAATTGTTAACGGAATGGGAAAGTCAGGCGCTTAATTTTAGTGATAATTTTTGCCATTAGTTAGCAATATAGACGAATGATTTAAATTTGATATCTATGCCGTGAATTAATAAGGTTCACGGCATAGATTATATTATTAAGGGCGCAAAATTTGTTGTTGTGCATCTTGCGCTTTGGCCGCTTCAGCCAGTAGTGAAAAGTCAGAAACTGTCCAATAATGTGTCGATGTGGGAAGCTGCCCCATATTTGTTGTTGGTAATAAGCGTAATTCAGCTAATTGTGTAAGTGAATAACCAAGGTAGCTATCTGGCAGGCTTAATCGCAAACCTTCCGAGGGGATCATTTGAGTTGGAAATAAAGGTAATCGATTATCTTTAGTTTCATAGTCTCTGGTTAACACAAGAAACTTTTCTGGAACGCGTTGGTAACTGTTCCACCAAATACCATCAACTTTATCAAACATTTTACGGGAATCTTGCTTCTTTTTATCACCGAGTTGATGTAATGCTACAGGGAGTATTTGCGTGATGGATTGAGCGTACATAGGTAATGATTGTGCTCGACCTTGTAAAATCAATGTCATCGAAAGTCTTGCCCCCAATAAGTTCGAATACAAATCTTCAGGGGAAAATGCCGAAATACCTTCAGAGAAACCTGGTACAGATTGGTAACCATACCATTGGGCTATTTCATGCCATGCGGCAAGTTGGAATGCAAGTTTTGCGGCTAAATAAGCGCTGAGGGTATAGCGTTGCTTTGCGGATTGTGGCGCATGAAATGCGCTAAAATGAATTTGTCTGCTTGTCAGCTCATTACTGAGTGTTAGCGACCATTCTTGGCCAAGACGTGGATAAATTTGGCTAAATAAATAGAATGTATAATCGGCGGTGTCTCGGACATGGGAGACATCAATAAAACTGCCTTTATCTGTGTATAATAATCCGACTTTTTCATGACTGACTCCCATCAACGCAGCAGCTGCGCCCACAAAGCTATCATTATAATGATGTTCGCCGAGTTTATCGGCCTCAACGATATTGTCGATGGTATAAAAAGGAACAGGAACTCCCAAAAGCTGTGCCTGTAAGTCATAACCAAATGCACAGCAAGCTCTCAAACCTTGTGGTGGCTCTAATTCATCAACGACAGGCCAACTTTGCAAGGCTTCTTCTTGGCTATCGCTCGTTAAAACAGGGGCAATAATTGATAAGTTCTGTTTTTGGGTATTTTGGCAAGCCGCTAAAAATACCGTCATGCATAAGATAATAATAGATTTATACATTAGAATGCCTCACCCACCTGAAAATAAACCCCGGTGCTATTTCGACCAATACCAAAATCAAGGCGTACATTCATTCTCGGTTTAAATTCAAAGCGATAACCAACGCCAACCGTAGGTAGCCAGTGCCCTTCACCTAATGAAGAGGGGGAGTCACTCATGGTACCAGTGCCAAGCCAGCCGACGACACCGTGTCGCCAATCGAGCTTATGTCTTAACTCAATTTGGCTGGTGAAAATATTATTATCACGGTAACGTCCTTCATAATAACCGCGCATCCGGTTGCCATTACCGAGCAGAGACAGTTGATCCCAAGGAACGTTACCCGTTGTAAAACGGGCATAATTATCGATAGCAAAAACGGTCTTGCCAGTTATTTCATGGTAATAAGCATATTGGAGTTGAGTGGTTTGAAAGCGCGTATCACTACCAAAACTAGGTGCAAAATAGGTGTAGATTACTTCAAAGGCTTGGCCTTGGTGTGCATTAGGTAAGAAGTCACGGCTATCATAGCTAAAATAAGTACTCATACCTGAATTGACTACTGAGCGTCCACCAATGGTTTGTGAAAAGTATTTTCGTGCTCCTGCATCTGGGTCACTGGCGTTCATTGATGAAAAATGCCACCCTAATCCAAAATAAGTTGCATCAGTGAGTTTGTATAATGCTCTTGGGGTAATTTTGAATTCTTGGGAATGATACTTTTCTTTATTATTATCATTTTTCCCTGCGGCGTAACCTTTGCCCCAATAATAAGTGGGTACATTGTTTAATGTCCCTGAAATAAATAATCGCCACTGGTCGTTATCAATAAAATTATAGTTGGTAAAATTAATACCAAAAGCCCCTGTTGAAGAAGCAAAACCACTTAAGCCAATCGAAGAGGGCTGTGTGATTTTATCTTCTTTATCAATACGGTACAGTCCAACTATAGCCGTACCGACTCCCAGTCCCATTTCAGGGGTATAAAAAGGCCCCGGAAGTATTCCCCAATCAACCGTTTTACTTTCATCAAAGCTATTTTTACCACCAAGCTCATTGAGCCAGCCATCAATTTGTTGGCGTTCAGGTAAAATTTGTGCCTGAGATATTGGCATAATAAAAAGGCTGAGCAATGTCAGCCTTTGAAGAACATTCAGTTTTAGCATTAAAAACGGAACTCTCCTGAAATAAAGAAGCTATTTCGGTTATTGAAACCAATTTCAGTGAGTACATTAAAGTTACGAGTAAGCTCGACTCGAGCACCTACGGTATTATTCCATTTATGGGCAAGGTGCTGTTCAACATCGAATTTCACATTACCAATAAATGATGGGTCTTTCATAAAGAAATCAAGTTCTTCTGGTAATGATAATTTACTGACATCACCTTTAAAACGTTGAGTGATATCTTGATACATAGCACCAGTCCAAATTTGAATTTTGGTATTTCCTTGCCCACTAATTAATGGTTCAAAAATAAATTCATAACCAACACGAGGGGTGATAACAAACGCAGAAATTTCACCATCAAGAATATCAAGACTTGTTCTTGTATAATTGAAATCTAAAGTCCCAAAAAATTGGTTATAGCCACCAGCAAAGGTGACACCACCTCCATAGGTTTTACCTTCAAAGTCTAAGACAAAGGGTAGGTTTTCCCACATAGGATCGGGGCTTCCTGCAAGATAAATACCAGTAATATTTGTTTTAGATGTACCTTTAGTTTTTCCGTAAACACCATACATATTCATAAAAGGAAATACCCACGTGTCTAATTTTAGCATGTGAGATTCATTTTTTTCGCGGGTATGGCCTGTCTCGACAGAGATTTTAGACAGTAGGGCTTGTCCTAATGGTTTATCAGAGCTGAAACCAATTTTATCCACCACAATATCTTGGCGCATATTCATATAACCATAACTTGCCCCAAATGGTTCAGGTAAATCATAGCCTCGGGCGCGCGCTTCGTCTCCCCAAATAGGCAGTACTCGTGACTCTGTAGCAGAAGAACGAGTAATACCCCCTTCATTATTACTTTTCGGCGCACCAGACTCACTCATGGTCATGGAAAATAAAGGACGATCGTTATCAGCAAAACTGGCAGGAATAGAAATACAAGATGAAAGGATCAGCGCAGCGCTGAATGATATGCGTGTCATAAGTGAACTCAATATACGAAAAATAAAGAAGAGAGAAATGGAATAAGCTACAAAGCTCATTCTTCTTCGTAGAATATTAGCATAGTATTTGGCTTTTATGATGGCTCATGATGCTATTTTATATTCACCTATTAGTGAATATAACGAGGGTTGATAGTTAATTAAGGTTAATAATATTGCGGCTAAGTTTAAGGTTTGTGCCGTTATTCATTATAATCGGCACAATAATTAGCATAAGCGATGAAATTAAACGCTATTTCTTATTCTGTTGATGAAAATGAACACGTTCATGGAAATAGGTTTTTAAGTGCTCTTCCATCTGGTGGACTTTTTGCTCTAATGCATTGATGAGTACATCATCGTTATTCATATCAAATACGCGTTGCATAGCAAGGTCATCAACGTATTCTTTTTGTTCGTGAGTTAAATTAGACATATTTCATAACCTATATTTTGATGCAATTGAATTATTTTATCGACTAAATATCATTGAACCGATAATCAATAGAGCACTATTGTGCCTTAGTGAATACGGGATGAAAAGTAGAATAAATTATTGTCGAATAATGATAATTCATTAGCTTAGACGAAATGCAAAGTATTAAATCACAATATAAAATTGTTAAGAATAATCACAATATTCTTAATGAATTTAAGCTGATATCCTCAAGTAAATAAATAATGGGTCAAAATAATGAACAATAAACAACAATACCCTGATATTGCGGCAGGGAAAGGCGAAAAAGAAGCATCTATGATGGTGGCGATCCCTGGATCTGAACTGACATCTTCATTACTTGAGAAACGTTTAGAGCAACAAACGTATTTTACTGAAGGTGAGGTTGATTATATCCCAGAAGATGGCGGTTTCTTTTTCTCATGTAAAAAAGATGAACAAGAGTTACGTTTTTATATTTCTCTTGTTGATAGCGATCCGGAATATTCAATTAACCCGTATTTTGCTACCGATCCAATTAGTCCTGAGTTATATGCAGAGGCTAGCTCTGCACCGCAAGCGGTTATCATTGAATGCATGTTCCAAGAGCAACCGCTTGTTAGTTATCTTCAACAATTAAAAATTATTCAAATACTCGTACCTGATTTGTTATTGGGTTTAGATCTTTCTGCGGCAGGTAAAGTATTTACACGGGAATGGCTAAACTTCCAATTAGTGGATGATTTGATGCCGAGTGTGGACTCTTTATATGTGGTTCATGCCATTTACGACCAAGATGAAAATGAGGAGCAAACGGAAGAGGATCGAGCACCAACCATGTATTGGTTCCATACGCATGGTTTAGCCCGTTGCGACCTTTCTGAAGCTGAAATTATTATTCCACATCCGATTGCTTCTTATTATGGTATTCCCGAATTATTTTGGAGTTTTGTGAATAACAGTATTACTCAGAGCAAGATTGTATTTAATGAACCTATTTTTATTGGGCAAACACAAACTGGTCATGAGTATTTGGTTGCGGTACCGTTTGAAGAAGGTTTGTTGCATGTAGGGCAATCGACATTAGTTGATGATTTAAAACCGCTTGAAGAGATGAATTTTGAGTTTGGTGATACAAATTCAGCACGTTTTATGGGGGATTGGCATGATCGTGATGAATCTCACCAGCATCCCTCCGTGATGTTATTTCGTGTCACTCAAGAAAATCCGACCCTTGAAAGCTTTTTTCAAGGGTTTGAAGATCAAAATGCCATGATGTTCATGCGCACTGATGAAGAAACCGCTGATATGTCCCGCAAGGCCAAATTACGCTGGGAATATTTCACGCATATGTTAGACAATTATGGGCCAAAGCCGGTTGTGCAGAAAAAAGGTTTTTTTGCTAAATTTATGGGGAAATCGGAAGAACAAGCGGATTCAGATTGGCGTTTCTTAGTAAAATGCGGTATTGGTTATCATGATGAAGAAGAAGACTATGATGGTCATGAACATATGTGGTTTGAACCGATATCATGGAATGGTGAGCAATTTGAAGGGCGTTTAATTAACCATCCGTTCTATGTACAGCATATGCAAGAAGGGGAAGTTTATCCGTTAACACGAGATGATATTACGGATTGGACTATTTATTTTCAAGATGGTAGTTATACACCTGATACAATCTATAAATTACTCAGTGGTGCTCAAGTTCATTAATCTTGGTTGGGCACAGGTTACGTTGAAAAATCAATGTGCCCATAAAATTAACGACAATAAGATAACAATATGAATGACCTTGAGCTTTATCAATATGCCCTTTTCTTACTTTCTCGTCGTGATTACGGAAGGGCTGAACTATTCGCCCGTATGAAGCGCCGTATGTACGAAAAAAACGATAGAATTATTGATGAACTCTTAATTGAAAGAGTGCTTGCCAAGCTGGATGAACAACACTTTCTTGATGATGATCGTGTTGTTTCTTTGTTGATGCAGAGTTACGTGCGCAAGGGCTATGGACCATTGCGCATTAAGCAAGAACTGCGGCAAAAAGGATTCATTGAAGCATTAGTTGAGACCCATCTTGAAAATGTCGAGGTCGATTGGTTCGAAAAAGCTATTGAAGTACGAACTAAGAAATTTGGCGATGATTTACCTTCTGATTTTAAAGAAAAAAGTAAACAAGTTAGGTATTTACAGTCCAGAGGTTTCTTTGGTGACATGATTTATGAACAATTCAAAAATTAAGCCATTTTATTAGTAATTGGTCTTTTTTCTTTCTTTTTATCCTTTCTCGTTAACGGTTGTTGGTCATTATCTTCAATTGAGTTACATCAAATAATGATACGAAAACTCTTATTTTCATCATTACTGTTAACGTTAACAGTAATTTGATTGTATACTCATGTTCATAATCTAAACAATATTTTTGTTTTATATAAAAACAATGTCAGTTGAGCTGCAATTTTAGCTTATCGGGTTAATTCAAATAGGTATCAATATGAAGAAGTTTTATTTGTCCGCCATTGCAGTGGCTTTGGTTGCAGTTCTTCCTATCAATAGCCAAGCAGAAACAGATCTCAGTCGTATTGAAGAAAGATTACAAGCACTTGAAAAAAGAGCTGAACAAGCAGAACAGCGTGCAGCTACAGCAGAACGTAAAGCGCAAGAGCTTGAGCACATCATGATGACTCAGAACGTTGTACCTCAAGCTAGCCAATCTGCATTACCGGCAGAAACTGTACCTAAAAAAACGCAAAAATCAGCCCCAGGAGTGCAATACAACAACGATTTTGGTGAATTGAAACTTTATGGTGATGTTGAATTTAATATGGATGCTGCGAGTCGCAAAGGGCAGATTACGTCGGTTCGTACAGCGCTTGGTAAAGGTAATGAGCCTAATAAAAGTGATAATTGGGATATTAATGGACGTATCTTAATTGGGCTTGATGGCAAACATATGAAAGATAACGGTAACTATGCGGGTTTTTCAGTACAGCCGCTGGCAGATATGACGGGGAAAATGAATTTAGATGATGCGGCATTTTATTTTGGGCAACAAAATAGTTGGGAAGCTAAATTAGGGCGCTATGAAGCTTATGATATGTTTTCATTAGGTCAAGATACCTTTATTCAATATTCTGGTAATACGGCGAATGATCTTTATGGTGACGGTTTTGGTTATATTTATATGATGAAAGAAGGCCGTGGTCGTTCAGGGGATGGTGGCAGTGTTCAATTATCTAAATCGTTGGATGATTGGTATTTTGAAATTAATGCGTTAGTTGAAGATGGCACTTCTTTGTTTGATGACAAAACGTATCATGGCTATCAATTGGATAATAAAAAAAATGTGATTTATTTGAGGCCTGTGATTGCATGGCAGCCTAATGATTTTAAAGTTGCAGTCGCAATGGAATCTCAAGTTATCAATAATGCTTATGGCGATACGGTGGAGGGTAAATGGCAAGACATGTCAAAACGTAATGGTTACGGCATGACGGTAGGCTGGAATACGTTAGCACAAGATCCTGATAATGGACTTCAACTGACATTGAGCACTGCTTATTTAGATGCAACTTCTGAAAAAGATTTATCGATAGGCGGTTTTGGTTTATGGCGTCGTGCTCAGCTCGGCTATATCTTTGCACATAATGATATTAAAGATTTTAACTCAGATAAGATATCGTCTGATCCAAACTCTGTATTAAACTCAACACCGGGTAAATACGATATCCACACTATTTATGCTTCTTATGAATTACCCCAAATATTGGACTTAGATAACTATAAAATTTACTTGGGGGCGTATTATTCTAGAATTAATACTGATACCCATAATATGATTAATAGTCACGATAACGACCGTTATGGTGCTCGTGCCCGCTTCAAATATTTTTTCTAAGATAATTATTGTTTCCCTAGCGAGTACTTATTGTTAGGGAAATGAACCTCGTTTTTTCTTCAAAAAAAGAATTATTATTTTTTTTCTTGTACTTTGTCTTATTTATATATTAAAACCATCTGCTGTTATGATTAATATCAGTGAATTTAGCTTAATTATTCGGCAGAGTATTTTTCTATAATTACAAAATGAGACAGGGCAGGAGAAACAAATGATTGAGCTCTTAATCGGCGTTATCGTCGCTATTGGAGTTGGCCGCTACATTATAAAAGGCTATTCAGCAACGGGTGTGCTAATGACCGGAGGTATTTTACTTCTGATCATTACTGCAATGATGGGAAAAAGTGTATTACCTGAATCTGTAAAAGCGACGGGGTGGCGCGTAACAGATATTTTGGAATACATTAAATTCCTATTAATGAGCCGAGGTGGCGACCTTGGCATGATGATCATGGTGTTGTGTGGGTTTGCAACTTATATGACTCACATAGGTGCTAATGATGTGGTGGTTAAAATTGCATCAAAACCACTAAAAATGATCAACTCGCCTTATATCTTGATGGTTGCGGCATATATTATCGCTTGCTTAATGTCACTGGCAGTTTCATCCGCAACAGGTCTTGGGGTGTTGTTGATGGCGACATTATTCCCTGTGATGGTCAATGTGGGGATTAGTCGAGGTGCCGCAGCTGCAATCTGTGCATCTCCGGCTGCGATTATTTTAGCACCAACTTCGGGTGATGTTATTTTAGCTGCGAAAGCCGCTGAAATGCCGTTGATTGATTTCGCCTTCAAAACGACATTACCTATTTCAATCGCGGCAATTGTGGCGATGTCTATCGCACACTTTTTCTGGCAGCGTTATCTTGATAGAAAAGAAAATGTTAAAACTGAAATGCTTGATGTGAATGAAATCAAAACTCATGCACCGGCATTTTATGCAATCTTGCCATTCACGCCAATTATTGGTGTATTGGTCTTTGATGGTAAATGGGCGCCTGAACTACACATAGTGACGATTATTGTTGGCTGTATTATTTTAGCCGCAGTGATTGAGTTTATTCGTAGTTTCAGTGCCAAGCACGTTTATGGTGGTTTAGAGGTTTGCTACAAGGGAATGGCAGATGCATTTGCCACCGTTGTCATGCTGTTAGTGGCCGCTGGTGTATTTGCTCAAGGTCTTAGTACGATTGGCTTTATTAAAGGGCTAATTGACCTTGCACAATCTTTCGGCTCAGGCGCTATTATCATGATGATTGCCTTGGTAATTATTACAATGTTAGCGGCAATGACCACAGGTTCAGGTAATGCACCTTTCTATGCATTCGTTGAGTTGATTCCGCATCTTGCCAAGCAAATGGGTGTGAATCCTGCCTATTTGGTTATTCCAATGCTACAAGCTTCTAATTTGGGGCGGACGTTGTCTCCAGTTTCTGGTGTGGTGGTTGCCGTATCGGGGATGGCGAAGATTTCGCCATTTGAAGTGGTGAAAAGAACATCTGTTCCTGTACTCGTTGGGTTGGTCGTTGTGGTCATCGCGACAGAGATCTTGGTGCCGATTTATCTTTAATATTTAATTAAATATTAATACAGATATAAATGGTTAGGGTTAATTTAAATCCTAGCCATTTTTTTAACTATTAATTAGTTGTTTTTAATTATTAACGTTGAAATTAAAAAGCGAATAAACCTTATTAATACGTTTTATCCCTATTTTAGTAGGGTTTTTTTAAACGAATGATGAATTTTTCTCTGCTTACCTCGACAAATATCATTTAATTAACATCATTTATGAGATCTGTGCCAAAAAGTGCAACAAAATTTTAAATTAAGCTAGGTAGTGCTCTTGGTTTAATGCAGAATCCGCTCATCTTTTTACAACAATGTTAATGATGAAAATTACTTTATGAGCACAATAGAAAAACCACTAAGTATTGCAGAGACGTCAGTCAGTAAATGGACCTATAAGGATTTCACTTGGGTTTTATCTTTATTTGGTACTGCTGTGGGGGCAGGCGTACTTTTTTTACCAATTAAGGCTGGTGCGGGTGGTTTCTGGCCGCTAGTTATCTTGGCATTACTGGCAACTCCCATGATTTGGTTGGCTCATAAAGGGTTAGCACGTTTTGTATTATCAGCTAAAAATCCAAATGCAGATATTACCGATACTGTTGAAGAACATTTCGGTAAAGTTGGCGCAAATATTATTACGTTCGCATATTTTTTCGCGATTTACCCGATTGTCTTAATTTATGGGGTTGGTATTACCAATACGGTAGATTCTTTCCTCGTTAATCAGATTGGTTGGGCACCGATTCCACGTTGGTTATTATCTGGTGTGCTGATTTTTGCAATGACTGCTGGGGTTGTTTTCGGTAGAGATTTGATGCTGAAATTGACATCTCTAATGGTTTATCCTTTAGTCTTCATTTTATTAGCATTATCACTGTATTTGATCCCAGAATGGAATACGTCAATGTTAGATGTTGCGCCTGATTGGGCGGCATTACCAACAGTTGTTTGGATGGCCATTCCATTAATTGTATTTTCATTTAACCATAGCCCAATTATTAGCCAATTTACTAAAGACCAACGTCAACAATTTGGTGATAAAGCTATCATTAAAACGGATATGATCACCGGTGGTGCGGCTATCATGTTGACTGGTTTTGTGATGTTTTTTGTTTTCTCTGTTGTTTTATCGCTTAATCCTGCTGAATTAGAGATTGCGAAGAGAGAAAATATCAGCGTGTTATCCCATATTGCGAATATCAATCCATCACCTATTATTTCTTATTTAGGGCCTATTGTTGCATTTGCTGCCATTGTTTCGAGCTATTTTGGTCATTTTCTCGGTGCGCATGAAGGCTTAGTTGGCTTAATTAAATCTCGCTCATCGTTCTCAGTGAAGAAAATTGAAATAGCCTCTATGCTATTTATTGTTCTGACAACGTGGATAGTCACTATTCGTAATCCAAGTATTTTAGGGATGATTGAAACTATGGGGGCGCCAATGATTGCGGCTATCCTATTCATCCTGCCAGTGGTTGCAATGCGTATTGTTCCTGCGATGAAAAAGTTCAGCACATCTAAGTTGGCTCAAGCATTTACATTGCTTTGTGGTTTAGCATCAATAACTTCCGTTATTTATGGTGCATTCTTGTAATCGCTTTTGTTTTTCTGTATCAACCTCATATCGCCTATTTGGCTGTGTGAGGTTTTTTTATATCTATAAGTTATGACATATAAGAAATAATCCGAGAAATAAATAGTGCTATTGGTATTCAAAGTAGCCATCTAGATGTATAACTGAGAGAAGCAGGTTAGATGAAATAATTTCAAGTGAAGATAGTTGTTTGAAAATTACGCTTAGGTAATATCGATTGGTATATAACAGTCAGTAACAAATAATGGTCGCCTTATAGCTTAGTTAAATCGGCTTGTAGTGAGTAGTACCGTTTTGGTGCGCTATAACAAGGATAAAAAATGAAATTAGAAACATTATCGATTCACGCAGGCTATTCTCCAGACCCAACAACGAAATCTGTTGCAGTGCCAATTTATCAAACTACGTCCTATGCCTTTGATGATACACAACATGGCGCTGATCTATTTGATTTGAAAGTGGCGGGGAATATATACACTCGTATTATGAATCCAACTAATGATGTATTGGAACAGCGCGTCGCTGCTTTAGAAGGTGGGATTGCGGGGCTTGCTGTTGCATCAGGAATGGCTGCGATTACTTATGCGATTCAAACAGTGGCACAAGCAGGGGATAATATTGTTTCCGTTGCTAAGTTATACGGTGGAACCTATAACTTACTCGCCCATGCGTTACCTCGTTTAGGGATTAAAACACATTTTGCTGAGCATGATGATTTAGCTGCGCTTGAAGCGCTGATTGATGATAAAACTAGAGCAGTATTTTGTGAAACAATCTCTAATCCTGCCGGTTTTATCGTTGATATTGAGGCACTAGCCGAAGTTGCTCATCGTCATGGTGTTCCTTTAATTGTTGATAATACCGTCGCAACGCCTTATTTATGTCGCCCGTTTGAATATGGTGCGGATATTGTAGTTCATTCATTAACTAAATATATTGGTGGGCACGGCTCTTCTCTTGGCGGAATGGTTGTTGATTCGGGTAAATTCCCATGGGCACAATATCCAGATAGATTTTCTCTATTAATTGAACCTGATGTTGCTTACCACGGCGTAAGTTATACCGAACATTTTGGCGCAGCGGCTTTTATTGCCCGTTGTCGCGTTGCACCGTTACGTGGAACTGGCGCTGCACTTTCACCATTCAATTCATTTTTAATTCTTCAAGGGCTTGAAACACTTGGGTTAAGAATGGATCGCCATACTGAAAATGCATTAAAAGTAGCGAATTATTTAGATAAACATTCACAAGTTGAATGGGTTAAATATGCAGGCCTCGCGAGTAACCCTGAACATGCATTGGCGCAAAAATACATGGATGGCAAACCAGCGGGTATTTTGTCATTTGGTATTAAAGGTGGGCAAGAGGCTGGTGGGCGTTTCATTGATGCACTAAAATTAATTGTGCGTTTGGTTAATATTGGTGATGCCAAGTCTTTGGCTTGTCATCCAGCGTCAACTACGCATCGTCAGTTGAATGATGCCGAGTTAGCACAAGCGGGTGTTTCGCGGGATATGATCCGTTTATCGATTGGTATTGAGCATATTGATGATATTTTAGCCGATTTAGCACAAGCGTTAGATGCTGCTAAATAAAGATTAAGCTCAAAATTTAGTTGGTTTTTCATTTTAAACCATCAATTAAACAACTGCTATTAGATGATTTTTATTATCAATAGCAGTTTTTTATGGGCACTATTATATGGGGCTTAGGTGTTTAACGCTTATTTTGACTATGTATGACAACTAATATGATATTCATATGACATAGAAATGAGCATTTATATGAATTGAGTGAAAATAGCAGCAGGAGCGCTGAACTATTTTTTTTAGGTTGAGTCTGATATGTTGATTCTTATCTTCATCTTATCGAAGTAAATTTTGTTTTCATTTATTGATTGTTTATACACAGCAAGGTTACTAAAAATAAATTGTTGATTTGTTTATATGGGGTTTAGTAAAGCCAACGATAATGGAAATGATTGGAAGATCATGAGCATTAATCTTGTGTTAAAGCGTCCCTAATTATTAGATATTCATAAAAAGAATGGTTGAGATGAGATGATTATGGCAAATAATAAAATTGCCTATTTAAAATGGTGTCTGTTATTTGGATTTGTACTAGTAACTTATTTTATCCCACTTAATGGCCGGTTGCTTTGGCAGCCAGACGAACTACGTTACGCAGAAATAAGTCGTGAATTGATCCGTAGTTATAATTGGAGTGTACCGGAACTGCTTGATATACGTTACTTTGAAAAACCTATTTTTGGTTATTGGGTTGGTGCCGTATTTCAAATGTTGTTTGGTGAAAATAATGTCTCAGTACGGCTAGGTGCGGTATTTAGTACATTATTAAGTGGTTTTTTTGTCTACCTCAGTGCAAAAATGGCTTGGAAAAAAGAAAATATCGCTTTTAATGCCGTTTTTATTTATCTCTCTATGTTAATGGTATTCACCATTGGCACTTATAATATCCTAGACCCCATCGTAACAGCATTTATTACGATGATTATCTTCTTTTTTCAATGGGGATTAACCACAAAGTACTTTTCTCATAAACTTATCGCCTTTATTTTTATTGGTATTGCGTGTGGCTTAGGGGTATTAACCAAAGGTTTTTTAGTTTTAGTATTACCTACATTGGTATGTTCGGTTGCGGCTATTTATTTTAAACAGTTTAAAGAAATATTTTTCTTTTCATTTGTCGCTATATTTACGGCTTTTCTAATCTGCTTACCTTGGGCTTTTGTTATCGCGAGCCGTGAGCCTGATTATTGGCATTATTTTTTCTGGGTTGAACATGTACAGCGTTTCATGTCTAACGACGCTCAAAATAAATCGCCAATCTGGTTTTACATCCCTATCTTATTAGCCGCTGTTATTCCTTGGTTAGGATACTTATTTGCTTCTATTGCTCATGCATGGCGCCAAAAAGGTATTCATCTGTATTTTCTGCTCTGGCTAGTCATACCTTTCCTCTTTTTCAGTATTACAAAAGGAAAGTTACTTACCTATATTTTACCCTGCATTGCACCTATTGCTATTTTAATGGCAGCTTATATTGATAGTGCTTTTTTGCAGAAAAAAGTGGGTACTGTGCGTCTAAATGCCTGTATCAATATCGTATTTGGCCTGATAGCCACTATTGCCATTATTACTTCACCATATTTCCCTAAAATTAATGTTTATCAAATAGATGAAAGCAATAAGCTATGGTTAGCCGCAGGTGCATTTATATTTTGGACACTTGTGGCTTTGGTGTCGTTTAAACCAAAGTTTTGGTATCTCGCCGCCGCGTGCACTTTGGTGCTGAGCTTGAGTGTTGGTCATGTTATTCCAAAGTATATTGAAAGTAACAATACTCCGCAAAATGTGATTGCTAAGTACCAAGACAAGTTGTCGAAAAGAGCTGTTTTGTTGACAAACAATGTAGGGCTCGGGACGTCATTAGCATGGGTATTAAAACGTAGTGATATTACGATGCTTCATCAAACGGGTGAGTTAGGTTATGGATTGAAGTATCCTGATGCGGTAAATCGTTTTTATCGCTTAGATCAACTGACTAAGTTATTGGAAGACAATCATTATCGTGATGTTGCTGTCGTGGTTGATAGTTCTCAAGATACGATACTCGATG
Source organism: Providencia sp. (assembly GCF_052096715.1). NCBI lineage: Bacteria > Pseudomonadati > Pseudomonadota > Gammaproteobacteria > Enterobacterales > Morganellaceae > Providencia > Providencia sp. The sequence continues at coordinate 186,659 of NZ_JBQDNB010000004.1, read as the reverse complement.
CATTACCCGGCAATCCCATCATTATTAAAGAAGGTAAACTGGTTTTTGCTTTCTACGAAGGGCTTTAAATAGAAAACCGCATAATAAATTATTATGCGGTTTCTAACCTAAACACATCGACGTAGTTAGACTAGCGAACTATTTTTTGTATGCTATTTTCATTTTTGTCTGCAAGTTGTTTATTCTTTGTTGGCGCAGCAGGACCATGATAAATAAATAGCATTGCCATACTATTACTCATCTCATTGACGTCGATTTCATTGATGATGCGGTTATCCCTTTGATGACTTGTTAAAGAACTTCTCATTAAGATATCTCCTCAGTGTGTTTAATCAGACGATTGGCTTCTGCAAGCTCATAACGCCTTGGTGTCAGTGCGGTTGTACTGTGATTACGGGCAAGTAGTGAATAAATGGTTGGTAAAACAAATAGCGTGAACAAAGTACCCACTAACATCCCGGTTACAATAACGAGGCCTAATCCAAAGCGGCTATTGGCTCCGGCACCAGTTGCAAATAGTAAAGGCACTAAACCGATAACCATTGCCGCAGTGGTCATTAAGATAGGGCGTAACCTAATTTGTGCTGCTTTTAAGATAGCTTGGCGTCGGTCTAATCCTTCATGGGCTTGTAATTCATTGGCAAATTCCACCATCAAAATGCCGTGTTTACTAATAAGTCCTATTAGAGTGACCAATCCTATTTGAGTATAAATATTCAAGGTGGCATAACCCAAAGCGAGTGGGATCAAGGCGCCACAAATGGACAGTGGGACGGTAATCAAAATAATCAGTGGGTCGACTAAGCTTTCATATTGTGCTGCTAAAACTAAATAAATGATAAGAAGCGCCGCCATAAAGGCAAAGGCGAGGGTGTTTCCTTCTTGTTTATATTGGCGCGAATCGGATTGCCAGTCGTGGCTAAATCCTGCGGGTAATTCATTTGCGATAGTATCAAGGTAGCTAACTGCTTCCCCTAGAGTAACGCCTGGTGCAGGAATTGCTTGGAAAATGGCTGCGTTTTGTTGATTAAACTGAGTAAGTTTATTGGGCTCAACTTGTGTATTGATATCCACAACCGTTGAAAGCGGGATCATGGTGTCATTTTGAGCTTTTACATAGTGGCGTGATAGTGCTTCCGGTGTTAGGCGTTGGCTGCGAATACTCTGTGGAATAACATCATAAGAACGGCCATCCATACCAAAGCGGTTTATATAGTTTTCACCAACTAATAAGTTGAGTGATTCACCAATATTTTGCATGCTAATGCCTAGGCTATTTGCTTTGGCTCGATTAATACGGATCTCAACTACTGGATTGTTGTAGTCAAGGTCACTATCGACCACCATAAATAGGCCACTTTTCCGAGCTTGTTGTTTAATCTCCTCCATTGTCTTATATAACACTGGATAGTCTTGCGGGCTCCTTAATACCATTTGAATCGGTAATCCCCCTGTGGAGCCGGGTAAGGCCGGTAATTGAAAGACAAAAATACTGCTTCCTTCAACATCCCCTACCATACCCTGTAAATCGGACTGAATTGCGGATGCGGGGCGTTCACGCTTTTCCCATGACGACAAATTTGTGCCCCCAAAACTTGACGATGGGCCATCGGTACCATTAATGATCCAAGTGCTTTCGGTCTCGGGTAATTGCATGAAAACATCATGTAATTTGTGAGAGAAGCGTTCAACATATTCAAGATTGGCATGTTGCGGTGATTTAATTGCAGTCAGTACACTGGATTGGTCTTCAACGGGCGCAAGTTCGCGAGGGGCTGATTGATAAAGTAATGGCAAACTGATTACGACAGCAATCGCCAGAATACCCGTTATCCAACGATTATTGAGGGAAAAATTAAGTACAACAGTGTAATAGCGAGCAAGCGTAGCAAAGAACTTTTCTGCTATTCGTGCCATTCGGCCTTCATTTTGCTGTGAATTCAACATAAATGAGCTCATGACGGGGGAAAGCGTTAATGCCACGATACCGGAAACGATGACGGCACCAGCTAAAGTCAGTGCAAATTCTTTAAATAAAGCGCCTGTTAAACCCGACATCAAGCCAATGGGCGCATAGACCGCCGCTAATGTAATTGTCATGGCAATTACCGGCCCTGAGACCTCTCGGGCACCTATCAATGCCGCAAGTACAGGCGATTTCCCTTCTTCAATATGGCGATGTACATTTTCGACCACTACAATAGCGTCATCTACAACTAGCCCAATGGCTAGAACCATCGCAAGTAGCGTTAACAAATTGATACTAAATCCGAAAGCCATCATTAGGGCTGCGGCACCGAGCATGGACAAGGGAATTGCTAAAATAGGAATAATGACACTGCGAATTGAACCCAGACATAGATAAATGACTACAATAACAATAAGTAATGCTTCAATTAAGGTATTGACCACTTGGCTTATGGAGGCCTTGATAAAGCGAGATGTTTCGAATGCCATCTCAATTTTCACTTCGGGTGGTAATGTTTTGATGATATCAGGCATTAATTTATTCATACCATCAACAATGACAAGGGGGTTTCCTGTTGGGGTGGCAAATAATCCTAAGTAAATCGCGGGTTCACCATTCATCAAACCACTGGTTTCGGTTGAAGATGCACCGAGTTCAATCGTGCCAACATCTTTTAAACGTACCAGACCATTGCCATCATTGCGTATGACGAGATCGCGAAATTCGTTAACGTTAGTTAAATCCGTATTAACGTAAACGTTAGAAAGCACGTATTCGCCTTTTACTTTACCGGGAGCGGCTTGGTAGTTGTTTTTGCGTACCGCCTCAGCAACATCAGCGGCAGAAAGTCCTCGGCCAGCAAGTTTATCGGCATCTAACCACAAACGCATTGCGAGTTGTTGCCCACCAAAAACTTGTACTTTAGCAACGCCTTCAATAGAGGAATACATTGGCTCGACGACGCGAGAAATGTAATCTGTTAAGGCTGGAATGGATAAATTGGTACTGGAAAAACCAATGTAGGCCACAGCAGTTGATTCTCCTGAGGAGAGTTCAATTACAGGGTCATAGGCTTCTTTTGGTAATTTATAACGGACCTGGTTCACTTTCGCCATGACTTGAGTAAGCGCTTGTGTTGAATCACGGTTTAGCGCCATACGTACAGTAACAAGGCTGCTTCCTTGTACTGATGAAGAAGATAAATAATCAATGCCTTCAACAGAAGAGACAGCTTGAGCAATAGGTTGAGTGACAAATCCCTGCATGAGTTTTGCTGAAGCACCAGGATATTGAGTTGTAATGGTAACAGTGGCACTTTCTAATTGTGGATATTGGCGAATAGGTAATTTACTTAATGCAAATAACCCGAGTAAAACAATTAATGCACTGACCACGAGTGCCAAAACAGGTCGACGAACAAAAATATCAGTAAATTTCATAGCGTCTTCCTTATGAACCTTGAGCCGTATCTATCATCGGTTGAGACAATGTATCTTGCGCTATAGGCGTGATTGGCGAACCATCATTTAGACGTAATTGCCCTGAAGTGACGACTTGATCATTTGCTTTTAAACCTTGTTCTATCTCGATTTTTCCATTCCAGCGTTGACCGGTTTTGACTGAAATTCGTTTTGCAGTCATGGCATTACCACTCCCCTTTGTAATAAAAACAGTGTCACCGTAAGCGGTATACGTTACTGCTGTTTCAGGGATCGTCAGCACTTCATTACTCACTTGGCGAACAACATTAACATTGGCATACATGCCAGATTTTAATGTGCCATCGCTATTATTTAATGTGGCTTGTAGGGCGATAGTCCGTGATTTGCCAATGAGTGGGTCAATAGCGGTAATGCGAGCGGGAAAGACTTTTCCGGGGTAAGCATCGACAGAAATATCAACAAGTTGTCCTTGGTGTAGTTCAGGTGAAGCTTGTTCGTCTAATGAAAAATTGAGCTTTAATGTTTGAGTATCAACGAGGCTAGCAATGGCTTCCCCAGGGCTTAAATATTGTCCATCATGCACTTGACGAATACCAATGACGCCATCAAAAGGGGCGTGAATAGCTTTTTGGGCGATCAAGGCATGGGTTTGTAAAATAAGTCCTTGGGCGATATCTCGTTCTGCTCGGGTACTATCAACTTGAGCCTCTGCTACTAAGTGCTGAGTTGCTAGTGAGCGTGTTCTATCATACAAGCGTGTTGCATTGCGCATTTGTGCTTGATAGCGAGTCAAATCGGCTTGTTCGACGGCATCATTGAGTTGAACTAAAAGTTGGCCTTTTTTAACTTGCTGACCAGATTCAAAATAGATTTTAGTAATACGACCTTGAGTTTCCGCGGCAACAAAAACTTGGTTACCAGCTTCTAATTCGCCTACGCCATAAAATGTACGAGGGGCACTCGCTAAAGTGACGGGTGCTAAGGCTACTTTGACAGGAGGATATTGATAAGCGGTTTGTTTATTTTCATCATGTTGTGCATAAGTCGAATAGATGGCTGCGCCACTACCTATTGTGAGTAATGTTACACAGAAGGTTATTATTGTTTTTTTATTCATATTTTTTTTAGTCATTCTAGTTTCCTACTACTTTTACGCAGTTTGCGTGAAATACAGACGCCGAAAATGTTCAGTAATAGCCACCACTATTAACTCACCCATAAGTGCACATGTTCGATTGCCCAAAATATTGTGATTTTGGCTAAGCTGGTTGAAGCAAATAAAACTAAGATCAACACCTGAGTAATAATCCACACTTGTTGCTCTCTAAAATTTTGTTGATTATCGATGACATAGTGCCTCCCCCTTAAAAATAACTTTAATTGACAAGTGCAGAGTGGGGCACTATAAAACCTTAAGTTAAGTTGAGGTCAAGCAAAGGTGTATGAAAATGGAAAACAAAGACACAAAAACGATAAAAATAAGGGAAGTCAAAGAAGAACCCATTGATTTTAGTAGGGCTTTAACGGTAGGTGAGGTTGCGAGTCGTTCTGGAGTGGCGGTATCCACGGTGCATTTTTATGAGTCAAAAGGATTGATTCAAAGTACCCGAACACAAGGAAATCAGCGACGTTTTCCACCCATTGTGCTGCGTTATATCGCTATTATTAAAGTCGCTCAAAGTACAGGTATCCCTTTGAAGGAGATTCAAGATGCGCTGGGACGTTTTCCGGCTAACAGTAAGCTAACTTCTGAGCAATGGAAAGAGATGTCAACGCAATGGAAAACATCTTTAGATCGACGAATCAAACAGTTAACTCGTTTACGTAATGAGTTAGATCACTGTATTGGTTGTGGCTGTCTCTCACTCAGCGATTGTCCATTGCGCAACCCTGAGGATTTTTTAGGAAGTCGAGGCCCAGGAGCACAAATTTTAGAACGTCCATAAAGCGATTATGGCGCAATATTTTATCCCTTTTTCTTTTCATAGTGGTAACTCACACTTTTCATTTTTTGGATAGCCACTGCTTAATGTGGCTATTTGTCTAATTATATCATCACTTTATTTCTCAAATTGCCGCGCTGATTGGATAATCTTTGCGTATAGCGGCTACCGATTTTTCCTTTTTTTGCGCAATGATAAGTCATGTTAATTATTTGTGAATGCATTGTTTCGAATGAGCAAGAAGAGGGCACAAAAATGAAAGGTTTGCAGGGGAAAGTTGCAATTGTCACCGGAGGCGCAACTAAGATTGGCGCAACAGTGGCGAAAATATTGAGCTCTTATGGTGTTAAAGTCACCATTTTTGATATCGATAGAATTAATGGCGAAAAAGTCGCTCAGTCTGAGCCTAGTATCGATTTTTTAGCGGTTGATATTACTGATGATCAACAGCTTAAACAAGGTATTGATAGAGTTGCGCAAAAATATGGTCAACTCGATTTTTTAGTTAATCTGGCTGCCACTTATCTTGATGAAGGCCAGTCATCCACAAGGCAGGATTGGCTCACTGCTTTGAATATTAACGTTGTTAGTGCTGTCATGGCGGCACAATTTGCTAAGGCGCATTTTGTAAAAGCAGGCAAAGGCGCGATTGTTAATTTTACCAGTATTTCATCTTCTGTCGCCCAGACAGGCCGTTGGCTTTATCCCGCATCAAAATCAACCTTACTTGAAGTGACACGTAGCCAAGCGATGGATTATGCCGCCGAGGGAATACGTGTGAATTCGGTCTCTCCCGGTTGGACATGGTCTCGAGTGATGGATGAAATTACGGGTGGCGATCGTCAAAAAACAGACCGCGTTGCGGCTGATTATCACCTATTAAAACGTGTTGGCGATCCTGAAGAAATTGCTCAGGTGGTGGCTTTCCTACTTTCTGATCTGGCAAGTTTTGTTACTGGCGCAGATTACGCTGTCGATGGCGGTTACTCCGCTATGGGGCCTGAACAGGCTAAACCCGCAATTCCCCGTCTTGCTGAATAAGACATCATCATTTTAATTTCATTGAGGAATAAACTATGCGTCGTATTGCAATCGTAGGTGGTGGTCAAGCGGGTATGCCATTGGCTTTAGGCCTCTTGAACAAAGGTTATGAAGTCACCGTCGCCACTAACCGCACACCGGATGATGTCAAAAATGGTCGCGTGATGTCTAGCCAATGTATGTTTGATATTTCACTGCAATTTGAGCGTGACCTAGGAATTAACTTTTGGGAAGACGAATGCCCACCCGTTGAAGGTATTGGCTTTACCGTTCCCCATCCAGAAAAACCGGGTGAAAAAGCGATCACATGGCGTTCTCGCTTAGATAACTATGCACAGGCAGTTGATCAACGAATCAAAATGCCTTACTGGATGGAGCTATTTGCCGCTCGTGGCGGTAATTTGCGCATCGAAGATGTGGGTGTTGCTGAGCTTGAGCGTTTAGCTGAAACTCATGATTTAGTGATACTCGCAGGTGGTAAAGGCGAGATAGTCAAACTTCTCGAGCGTGATGCATCTCGCTCACCCTATGATAAGCCACAGCGCGCATTAGCGCTGACTTATGTTCATGGCATGTTACCAACGCCAGAATATTCACAAGTCTCCTTTAATTTGATCCCCGGTATTGGCGAATATTTTGTGTTCCCCTCACTTACTAATAGTGGCGATTGTCACATCATGGTATTTGAAGGCGTTCCGGGGGGGCCGATGGATCAATGGAATGAAGCGCGTACTCCACAAGAACATTTGGCTTATAGCAAAAAGATCCTCAACACATATTTACCTTGGGAAGCGGATCGTTGCCGCAATATCGAGTTGACCGATGATAACGGTATTCTGGCGGGTCGTTTTGCACCAACGGTACGTAAACCTGTTCTGACATTGCCATCGGGCAAGGTAGTGTTCGGATTAGGGGATGCATTAGTGACCAATGACCCACTCACAGGACAAGGTTCTAACAATGCCACCAAAGCGTGCAAAGTCTATTATGACGCGATTTTAGCGCATGGAGACAAGGCTTATACCGCGGAGTGGATGACTGAAACATTCGAGCAATTCTGGAAATACGGCCGCAATGTTGTGGAATGGACTAATTCATTATTAGCCCCGCCAGAGCCTCATATTTTGCACTTATTAGGTGCGGCGCAACAATTGCCATCACTCGCCCATACTATCGCGAATGCTTTTAACTATCCGCCAGTATTATTCCCATGGTGGAAAGATGGGCAAGCCTGCGAAGCCTATATTCAATCACAAATGATGGAAGAAGCCCGCGCTTAACGGGAAGGAATCAGTATGTCTATGATTGCAGAGGATACGCTAATGTGTGACAGCCAATGGGGTCATACCGAATTTGAATCAAAAACGTTGCGCAATTTACTTGGTTGCTACCCGACAGGGGTGGCAATCGTCACGACGCGTACTGCGGATGGTCGTGATGTTGGGTTGACCATTAACTCATTTGCATCCCTTTCACTCGATCCTCCGCTAGTGTTATGGAGTTTAGTTAACCATTCGCCGAACTTAGCAGCATTTCGTGATTGCCAGCATTTCACTATTAATATTTTGGGTAAGGATCACCAAGAGCTAGCCATGCGTTTTGCGAATCCTCGTATTGAAAATAAATTTGAGAATGTTGCCATTCATATTACGCCAGAAGGTTTACCTGCATTACATGGGGCTATCGTCACTTTAGTTTGTGAAAATCACAAACAGGATCACATTGGTGACCATCTATTAATGGTTGGACATGTTCGCCGTATTGGCAGTGAAACGGGTAAACCTTTAGTTTTTCATAGCGGTGCTTTTACTGCTTTACATGACGCGCTCTAGGCGCAGGAGACACTATGGATCAGCAATTATTAATGTCATTTGCCACGCAATTACAACAAGGCAATATTCAGGTTATCGACCTGACACAGACGCTATCACCGTCTTTTCCTGCGCTGCAACTGCCGGAGCAATTCGGACAGGTATGGTCATTTAGTATGGAGCAAATCTCCCGCTATGATGACAATGGTCCTGCATGGTATTGGAATAATTTTAGTTGTGGTGAGCATACTGGCACCCACTTTGACGCCCCAATTCATTGGATAAGTGGTAAAGATCAAGCCAATAACACCGTTGATACCATCCCTGTGCACCACTTTGTTGCCCCAGCAGTGGTTGTTGATGCGAGTAAAGAAGTGGCACAAAATTCGGATTGGGTACTGACTGTCGATTTCCTACAACAGTGGGAAGTTAAACACGGAAAAATTCCGTCAAATGCTTGGGTTTTGTTTAGAACTGATTGGTCGAAAAAATCAGATAATCCAGAAGCGTATGTCAATATGCGTGAAGACGGCGCTCATACGCCGGGGCCTTCTCAAGAGGCGGTCGAGTGGCTTATTCATCAGCGTGATGTAAAAGGTTTTGGCGTTGAAACTATCAATACCGATGCAGGGCAATCCTACGCTTGGCCGGTGCCTTATCCATGCCACACTTTAATGCATGGCAATAACAAATATGGCCTGCAATGTTTGAAGAATCTCGATCAACTGCCTGCAACAGGAGTGGTAATTGTGGCTGCGCCTTTGAAAATTGAAGGCGGTTCTGGTAGTCCTTTGCGTGTACTCGCACTCGTGGGGTGAGGTATGGCGACATTCTCCGATCCTCAAGTCATTGTTGTTGGCAGTGGAATGAACTCATTAATGTGTGCCGCCTTATTGGCAGTGCGCGGAAAATCGGTTTTAGTGCTTGAGCGAAATGAAAGCTTAGGTGGCTGTATTCGTACAGAAAATTTATTTGAAGGCTATACCCATGACCTGCTTTCTTGCTGGTATTCCTTATTTGTGGGCAGTCCTGGTTATCAAGAGCTCGAACCCTATTTAAAAAAACAGGGTTTGGAATTTGCGCAATGTGATTATTCAACCGGATTGGTTCAACCGGATGGTAAATCAATTGCTTTAAAACGTGATATTGCTGAAGCGGCTAAGCAACTCGATAGTATTGCTCCTGGTGATGGTTTGGTCTTTCGTCGAATGGCCGATAAATTATTTACAGAAGATGCGGCGCTAACTTTTGGTTTGTTAGGACAGAATCCGTATAGCGGTGGCATGTTAAAGCTGTTGTTTTCTGAGTGGCGCAAACGCGGCGTTGATGGATTGCTTGATTTCGCTAAGTCGGGTGTTGAAAGTTTTCGTCGTTGGTCTGAACGTGAATTACAGCATGATTTTAGTCGCGCGCTGATGGCTCCATGGGTGTTGCACACTGGACTCGGGCCTGATGAAGCTAGTTCAGCGTTGATTGGTAAGCTTACTTTTGCCGCGGTTGTTGCAGGTGGAATGCCGGTTGTTAAAGGGGGAAGTTTCCGTATTGTCGAGGCTTTTGCCAAAGTCATTGAAGAGCACGGCGGTCAATTACAAACGGGAATGCATGTTGAGAAAATTATCACTCAAGGCAGTGGAAAAAATAGTCGAGCGACGGGTGTCATTGCAAATGGTGAAGTGTTCAATGCCACTGAAAGTGTGGTGTGCAATGTGACGCCGACTCAGTTGTATGGCTCATTACTTGATGATGTTTCTCCCCAAGTGATGCAAAGTGCAAAAGGCTATCGTTATGGACGAGCAGGTATGCAAATCCATTTTGCATTGAGTGCGCCGCCGCCATGGTGTAACCCTGAATTGCGCAATGTGCCTTTAGTGCATTTTACGGAAAGTATGGAACAAGTTTGTCTATCGGTAACACAAGCGAATAATGGTTATTTACCTGACAGGCCGACTTTTGGTATTGGCCAGCCAACCGCATTAGATCCAAGTCGAGCCCCTGATGGTGGGTGGATCTTATGGATCCAGATGCAAGAATTACCTCGTCAATTAAAAGGTGATGCGGCAGGGGAAATTACAGTTCCAGCGGATGGTCGTTGGAATGAAACTGTCCGTGAAGCAGTCGCGGATAGAATCCAGCAACGTTTAGAGTTGGTCATGCCTGGTTTTACTTCCTTAATTGTTGGACGAAAAGTAATTTCTCCAGCAGATTTAGAGAATTACAACTGTAATCTGGTTGGTGGCGATCCTTATTCAGGAACCTGCTCACCTGATCAATTTTTCTGGTTACGTCCTTTTGCTGCATCAGGGCAAACAAAAACACATCAAACCGCAGTGAAAAATCTATTTCATATTGGAGCCTCAACTCATCCTGGTCCCGGTCTTGGTGGCGGCTCAGGATATTTAGTTGCTCAGAAATTAGCTGTAAAACGTAGAACATAATCAAATAAGCAATGGAAATGCACAATAACAAGCAAAGCACACACAGTAAGACAACCCACTATGGCAGGAAAAATGATGAATAAGAAAACAATCAGCAAGCTGGTAGCAGGTTCGTGTCTCGGCGCACTTTCATTGGGTGCTGTTGCAACCGAAGGGGGAGGATTAGGGATCTATCCTGACGGATTAGAGAATTTTATGTCAGGTGCGCTGCCACCGCCAGGAGTTCATGTATTGATGTACGGCGGTAATGCGCACTATGACAGTGTGCGAGATAACAAAGGCGATAAAATACCCGTTCCGGGTTTTAGTGTGAATGTGAATGTTTTAGCGCCGCGTTTAATTTGGGTTACTGATCAAAAGATACTGGGTGGCGATCTGGCTTTTCATACTATCGTCCCATTGTTAGATGTGACCGCAAAAGCGGCAGGGAAAAAAGATACCAGTCGAGGCTTGGGGGATGTTACTTTTGGTCCTGCATTGGGTTTTCATCCATCCGCTGATTTACATTATGTGGTTGGCTTAGATGCTTATGCGCCAACAGGAAAATACAGCAAAACAGATCCATCAAGCTTAGGTAAGAATTACTGGGCGCTACAGCCAGTTTGGGCAATTAGCTATATTCCACCTGTTGGAATCAATGCCGATTTAAAAATGATGTATGACTTTAATTTCAAAAACAATGATACGAAAACCCGCTCAGGGCAGGCCTTTCATACCGATTATGCATTAGGTTGGGGATTTGGTAATGGTTGGGTGGCGGGTATTGGCGGCTATACCTTCTGGCAAACAACGGATGATAGCGGTGACAATTCAGCTCAAGGTAAGGCTCGAGCTTATGCGATTGGACCATCAATTCGCTATGCGAATCCACAAGGCTGGTTGTTTACGGCTAAGTGGGAGAAAGATTTTGGTGTAAGAAATCGTCCAGAAGGTTCACAAATTTATCTAAAGGCTTCAATTCCATTCTAATTATTTTCAGTAATTAATGAGAAAGCACCGCCCAGTAAATGATCATGGTGCGGTGCTTTCTGGTGAAGAGTTTCTCTGATTAATAATAATTTAATGATTTGTTAATTAGCTTATGGATATTTTGTATTAATAATAATTAGCTATTTGGATTAATTAGGCTTTTTTCATACTTTGGCTTGGTGTTTCGCCATAACGATGTTTATATTCGGCGCTAAATCTGCCCATATGTGCAAAGCCCCAGCGCAATGCGACACCAGTGACATTTGTGGCTTCCCCAGATAACAATTCAGCGCGTACTCGCTCCATTCGTAAATCACGTAAATATTGCATCGGACTGATATCTAAAAACTCTTTAAATCCAGCATATAAGCTACGTAAACTGACCCCTGCAATATGTGCAAGTTGCTCAACCGTAATAGGTTCATGGGCATGAGCTTCTAAATATTCTTGGACACGGCGAACATGGCGAGGACGAATTGTCGCTCTTCTTAAGCCCGAGTCTTCAGCGTAATTATGAATATGAGTAGATAATAATGTGACTGAAACTAGTTGTTCTACTTGAGTAGCGATCAATTTGTGTTGGAGTAGATCGGGCGTTTTTGTCGCGCATTCAATCAAATAATTCATTAATGTGCGCCACGCAATGCAAGACTGCCAAGCAAATCCTAGTTCAAAGACTAAAGGCTTATCTAAGGTATGACCGAGTTGTCCAACCAAAGAACGTTCTAGTAGTGACCGTGAAATGCGCAGCATGAATTGGTCGTTATCGCTATTCCAACGCATTGCTGTGGATTCTTCAGGACTGAGTATTGACGCCATTTGTGGATTGGATTCTAGATGTTTTCCCCCACTTTCAATAATAGCACTTCCTGAGAGGGGCATTTGTACGAGAAAAAAATCTTGAAGTTGACCCGGGACAATACAAACATCAGCGCCATATCTTAAACGGCTAAGGGAAATATCGCCCATTGGAATATAGTGCATACGCGCATCAAGGCGTTGATGTGGATTAAGTAAATGAAACTGATGGGGCTTCATGACTCGGCCTACCATCGATTTTATTTCTTCAGGATCAGCAGAGGTAAAGAGTAACCGTTCTGAAGAACAGAGTTGGTTTTCTATGGGTGTTGTGTTGCTCAGCATCGGAGATACCTCCAGTTTAATGCTCTTCATACTTAAAGCTGTAGGGGTGTTGGCATCATAAAGCAACCCGAATCACATACTTATGTATGCTCATCGGGATAGCTTTTCTTGCCGCCTACCTACAACTTGAATTATTTAGAGCATATATCTGATGTTTATATGTATTATTATTTTAATAAAATCAAGGTGTTGTTTTTATTTTTTAGTCTATTGATTATCGATGATGCGAATTAGTTTATGTCTACAATTTTATGTTTGGTTTGAGTGAGTTGTTAATTTTAACCTAGTCTCATTATTTAACATTTCATTAAACTATTTGTAACTAATTGTGATTTGAACATAACATAAACAATTTGCCTTACCTAGCCGAATATGTGCAAAAACTATCCAGAAAATGCAAAAATACAGAAAGAGTATGGTTATTGTGATGTCACTAACAATATAAAAAATAAAGTTATTTTTTTGAAAAATAGCAAAATATCCATGATTTATCATATTGTTATATATATTCATCTAATAGTTAATATAGGAAACCATTTAATAAACTGTTTGCATGTGATTACTTAGCGTTATCAACTATCACCTTTATATTTGTAGGGCTTAATAATGGTTAAGTGATGATTTATAGTGTTTTTTGCTTATTAAATTTTACTTCTCACCTCAACGCATATCCTTAGAAAATTGCAATATTTCCCTTATTTTACAGTCTATTTGTCCGTTATATGCATGTCCTATCCACTCTCTGCATAAATCTAATATCCATGATTAATCATGGATTGACCTATACGTAACAAAAAAGATACAAATAAGAAACACAAAAAAGATAAAAACATTCTGATGTTGATTGGTGAGGTTAAAATGGCTGAGCGCTCGTTTGTACAAGAAGTTCAAAAATTACGACAAGGGCAAGGTGACGTTTTCAGCGGTGAAGGCATCCTTGCTGTAATAAAAGCATTACTAGAATCTGGTGTCTCTTATGTTGCCGGCTATCAAGGTGCACCAATATCTCACTTGATGGACGTTTTAGCTGATGCGCAAGATATTTTATCTGAATACGGTATTCGTTTTGAAAATAGTGCTAGTGAAGCGACTGCTGCGGCAACACTTGCCGCCTCTGTTAACTATCCGCTACGTGGTGCTGTGACTTTTAAAGCGACTGTCGGTACCAACGTGGCGTCGGATGCTCTTGCGAACTTATCATCTGGTGGCGTATTAGGCGGCGCGCTGATTATCGTCGGTGAAGACTACGGTGAAGGATCGTCAATTATGCAGGAGCGTAGTCATGCTTTTGCCATGAAATCTCAAATGTGGTTGTTAGACCCTCGCCCCAATTTACCGTCGATTGTTCAAGCCGTAAAAGATGGTTTTGACCTTTCTGAAGCGAGTAATACTCCGGTTATGTTGCAAATGCGTATTCGCTCTTGCCATGTGCATGGTCAATTTGTTTGTGCTGATAATCAACATCCTAAATATACAGTTAAAGATGCACTCGAAAATCCAACGCGTGATGTCAGTCGGATAGTTCTACCGCCTGCGAGTTTTTTACACGAAAAAGAGAAAATTGCATCTCGTTGGCCAGCTGCAATCGAATTCATTAAACAGCGTGAGCTGAATGAGTTTTTTTCTGAAGATGCCGATGATGTGGGAATAGCATTACAAGGTGGTTGTTACAACACACTGATCCGCGCGTTGAATAAAATTGGGCTGGCGGATGTATTTGGTAACAGCCAAATTCCATTGTATGTCATGAACGTAGCATACCCATTAGTTGATGATGAGTTTGAACGTTTTTGCCGTAATAAAAAAGCCATATTAGTCCTAGAAGAAGGTCAGCCAAATTTTGTTGAGCAGAATGTCGCTAATATTTTGCGTCAGCGCGAAATTAGCACGGCATTGCACGGTAAAGATATGCTACCGATGGCGGGAGAATATAACACGGCAACCGTCTTGGCGGGTATTCGCTCCTTTTTTGAACGTTATGAAAAAATTGCACCACAAGTTAAAGCCGCCGCAAAACAAATTCGTATTCCAACTATTAATGTTGCAGCGCCACTAATTGAAGATTTAGAGCCTGAGTATGTCAATGCCGCTGAACCAACTTTGGATGAGACTGTCCATGCGCGCCCACCAGGGTTTTGTACCGGTTGTCCTGAGCGGCCTATTTTTACTGCCATGAAATTGGTAGAACGCGAACTTGGTGAACATCACATCAGTGCTGATATTGGCTGTCATTTATTTTCGATTCTTCCTCCATTTAATTTAGGTAATACCACTATGGGTTATGGCCTTGGTGGGGCGGGTGCAGCGGCATTGAATGCAAAAGCTAGCAAACGAGCAATTTCTGTTATGGGGGATGGCGGTTTTTGGCATAACGGTTTAACTAGTGGGATTGCCAATAGTGTATTCAACCGTAGTGATAACTTAACTATCGTTATTGATAATAACTATACCTCAGCAACTGGTGGCCAAGATATTTTGTCATCGACTGCATTAAACCCAACTCGTAGTACAGGTCATGAAATTGAAAAAGCAGTGAAAGGGGTTGGTGTTAATTGGGTGAAAACAATTAAGCATACCTATGATCTTAAAACCATGACTAAAACATTGCGCGAAGCACTGACCACCAATGAAAGTGGGCCGAAAGTACTGATTGCGCAAAGTGAATGCATGTTGAATAAGCAGCGACGTGAAAAGAAAGTCGTTCGTAATAATATTGCAGCAGGTAAGCGGGTTGTTCGTGAACGTTTTGGTATTGATCCTGATACTTGCACGGGGGATCACTCCTGTATTCGTTTATCGGGTTGTCCATCGTTATCGATTAAACCAAGTCAAGACCCACTCAGAACAGATCCGGTCGCAACGGTGATGGACAGCTGTGTTGGCTGTGGTTTATGCGGTGAAGTTTCTCACGCCGCAGTGTTGTGTCCTTCTTTTTTTAAAGCTCAAATTATTACCAATCCAAATGGTTGGGACAAATTGCGCCACCGAGTTCGCGGTTGGTTCATTGGCTATTTACAACGTCGTGATTCACGTCGTCGTGAACAATTGAGTTTTTAAAGAGGCCTATATGACTGCTTATTCATCAACAATAAATTCATCAACGGCACATTCATCGTCAACAATGCAGTCGATGATCGCATTACAACCAATAAAAATCGCTATTTTAGCCATGGGCGGTGAAGGCGGCGGTGTACTCGCCGACTGGGTCGTCAATTTAGGCGAAGAAAACGGCTATTTTGCGCAAACGACCTCCGTGCCGGGTGTAGCACAGCGTACGGGTGCCACTATTTATTATGTTGAGTTATTTCCGGGCGCGGATAATCCGCAAACACCTACCCCTGTCTTGGCGCAAATGCCGATGCCCGGTGATGTTGATATTGTCCTTGCTTCTGAATTAATGGAAGCCGGTAGAGCGGTGCAACGTGGTTTTGTCACACCAGAGCGCACCACATTAATTAGTTCGACACATCGTGTTTATTCCATCACAGAAAAATCAGCGATGGGCGACGGGCGTGTCGATAGCAAAGCTTTAATACGTCATACAGGTCAAGCGGCTCGCCAATTTATTCATTTCGATATGGCTCAAGCGGCGCAAGACAGTGGCAGCGTGATCAGCGCTGTCTTATTTGGTGCCTTGTTTGGTTCTGGTGTATTGCCATTTAGCCGTGAACAATTTGAAGAAACTATTGTACGCGGTGGTGTCGGTGTAAAACCTAGTTTACGTGCTTTCACGCTTGGCGCTGAAAAAGCAGCGCAACCTGAAGAGGCTTATGTGTCTCCTGCTGCGCAACAGGTTGTTCATGCACCCAAAAATAAACTCGTTGCCGCATTATTGGCTCGTATTGAAACCGAATTTTCTCCTCATGTTCACTATTTAGCGATTGAAGGGGTTCGCAGGTTGATTGATTACCAAGACCCTGCATACGCCACTTTTTATTTAGAGCGGCTCAAAAAACTATTTGCCCAAGAAGGCGGCCAAGATGAGCGCTTGCAGCGTGCTCTTGTTCGTCATTTGGCACTTTGGATGTCTTATGAAGACACCATCCGCGTTGCTGATCTTAAAATTCGTGATAGCCGCTTTGCCCGAGTACGCAGCGAGGTACAGGCAAAAGATAACCAACTTTTGGACATAAATGAATTTATGCATCCACGTATTGAAGAAATTTGCGAGACGCTTCCCAACAATTTAGGTCGCTGGCTTATGCGTCCACATTGGTTTCACAAAGCGCTTCGCAAATTTGCACAAAAGGGCCGCACTATCACTACCAGTTCTCTCGGTGGGTTTTTACAGTTGTACCTGCTGGCGGCTTGGCGGCGCGGAAGACGTTCAACTTTACGTTATCAATTGGAAAATAAACGCATTGATAACTGGTTAATCGCCGTTGTCGAAGCGGCTCGCACTAATCCTGCATTAGCCACGGAAATCGTGCAGTGCCAGAGAGTGGTTAAGGGCTATAGCGATACTCACGCACGAGGTTTGCGCAACTTTCAAACCTTAATGGAAATTGTTCAACGCCAAGGTAGCCAACTTTCACCCATTAATTTGCGAGAACTACGTGAAGCAGCACTTGCTGATGAACATGGCAACGAATTAAAAAAATGCCGCCAACGTTTGGCGATGGAATAAGGAAAATATCATGAGTCTGCTGAAATTTACTCGACCACATAAAATTCATTTCTCTGAGTGTGATCCGGCGGGAATTGTGTTTTATCCACAATATTTCGTGATGTTTAACAATCTATTAGAGCGTTGGATTGATGAGTTGATCCCCGAAGGTTTTGCTGGATACATCCTTGATCAACGCTTTGGATTACCTACGGTTCATCTAGTAGCTGAATTTAAAGCGGTTAGTCGCATGGGCGATAACGTGCAGCTTGAATTACAGGTAGAACGTATTGGTCGTAAATCGATAACGTTACGCCAAAGTTGTACCAGTTTAAGCGGTGAATTGCGTATGCAAGTTACGCAAACCTATGTCACAACTTCATTAGAAACGCATCAGTCGATAGCGATACCTGAAGCGCTTTATAACGCCTTAACCCAGCAACCGGTGTAACGGCACAAAGTCACAAAGGAGACATTCCATGAATATCGTTTGTATTGGCGGCGGTCCCGCAGGGCTTTATTTCGGGTTGCTGATGAAATTGCAAAATCCACAAAACCGTGTGGTGGTCGTTGAACGTAACCGTCCTTATGACACTTTTGGTTGGGGTGTCGTGTTCTCTGATGCAACGCTCAGTAATTTGCGCAAAGCCGATCCAGTTTGCGCAGAAACTATCTCCGCAGAATTTAGTCATTGGGATGATATCGATATTCATTTCAAAGGTACCTGCAATCGCAGTGGTGGTCATGGTTTCATTGGGATTGGACGTAAAAAATTACTCAATATTTTACAAGATAGATGTATTGAAGTCGGCGTTGAACTCGTTTTTGAAACCTTAGTTACGGACGATCAAGAAATTGCACTTCAGTATGATGCGGATCTACTGATTGCATCCGATGGGATCAATAGTGCAGTACGTACACGCTATGAAAATGTATTTAAGCCTGATATCGATCAGCGCCGTTGCCGCTTTGTTTGGCTAGGAACTAAGAAGATCTTCGATGCATTTACTTTTTTGTTCGCTGAAAATGAACATGGTTGGTTCCAAGTCCACGCCTATCAATTTGAAAAAGGGTTATCGACTTTTATCGTTGAAACAACGGAAGAAACGTGGCTCAAGGCGGGTATCGACCAAATGTCACAAGAGGATGGTATTGCTTATTGTGAAAAGCTATTTGCACCTTGGCTTGATGGAGAAAAATTGATTGCCAACGCAGCACACTTACGTGGCGCTGCCATTTGGATCCGCTTTCCTCGAGTCATTTGTGATAACTGGGTACATTGGACTACACCATCAAATGGTAAAGATGTACCGGTTGTCTTGATGGGGGATGCTGCACATACTGCGCATTTTTCAATCGGTTCAGGGACTAAATTAGCCTTAGAAGATGCGATTGAACTTTGTGAAAGCTTGAAGGCAACCAACGGTGATTTACGCAAAGGATTAGCACACTATCAAAAAGTACGTAGCGTTGAAGTGTTTAAAATTCAAAATGCTGCGCGTAATTCTACTGAGTGGTTTGAAAATGTCAGCCGCTATGAAAACTTAGCACCAGAACAATTTGCATACTCATTATTAACCCGTTCTCAGCGTATTTCTCATGAGAATTTACGTGCTCGTGATGCTAATTGGTTGAAAACCTATGAACAGTGGTTTGCACAGCAATCGGGGGTAATCTCTTCTGATAACCCAATCCCACCCATACTCACGCCTTATCGCTTACGTGATATTGAACTGAAAAATCGAGTTATTGCCTCGCCAACGATGCTTTATTGCGCAACCAACGGCGTAGTCAGTGATTTTCATTTGGTGCACTTAGGTAGCCGAGCACTCGGTGGGGCAAGTCTTATCATGACTGAAATGACGGCTATCGCACCCGATGCGCGTGCAACTCTTGGTTGCCCGGGTATTTGGAATGATGAGCAAGTCATCGCATGGAAAGCTGTGACTCAATTTGTGCATCAAAAAACGGATGCAAAAATCGGAATACAGTTAGGACATGCGGGGCGTCGTGGCTCAACTCAGCGTGGTTGGGAAAAAGAAAACTATCCATTAGCGAAAGATAATTGGCCGTTGGTTTCAGCGTCTGCATTGCCTTATTTACCTGATGTTTCTCAGATGCCATCAGAACTGAACGAAAAGCAAATGGCTGCAATTATCGATCAATTTGTTGCGGCAACAAGATGCGCAGATAGCGCGGGTTTTGATTGGTTAGAACTGCAAGCGGGTCATGGTTATTTACTTTCAAGTTTCATTTCACCGCTGACTAATCAACGTACGGATAACTACGGTGGAACGCTTGAAAATCGTTTACGTTTCCCGCTGGCGGTGATTCGTGCGGTCAGAAATGCATGGCCGCAAGGTAAACCACTTTCTGTTCGTATCTCTGCAACAGATTGGGTTGATGGCGGAACCACGGTTGATGAAGCGGTATTGATTGGGCAAGCCATGCATCAGGCTGGTGCCGATATGATTGATTGCTCCTCAGGGGAAGTTTCACCATTACAACAGCCTGTCTATGGGCGTATGTATCAAACACCAATGGCTGACCGTATTCGTAATGAAGGTTCAGTACCTGTTATTGCCGTTGGTGCTATCACTGATGCCGATCAGGTTAATAGCATTATCGCGTCAGGTCGTGCTGATTTATGTGCATTATCGCGTCCATTACTGGCAGATCCGGCATGGTTGCTTCATGAATGTGCCCGCCTTGGGTGGAATTCAGTCAGTTGGCCTGCACCTTATGAATATGGTCGCCAACAATTACTACAACAATCAAAAAACCGCTAAGCGCCTTAGCCGGATAGGAGGAAAACCTTATGAGTACTCAGTCCCATGATCAATACCGAGAAAGTGTCGCTGGACGTGCTGATGTTGAAGACACTCCCGAGCTGGTGGCGTATTACAAAGAGCTTGATGCATTAAAAACAGGTGCGTTATGGACTGTCGCTAACAAAATCGAGCCATGGCAGCCAAAATCGCAATCAGTGCCTGTGCTGTGGCGCTACCGTGAGTTACGTGAACATGTTTTACGTTCTGTTGAACTGGTTACACCAGAAAAAGCAGGGCGCCGAGTGATTTATTTAAATAACCCAGGGCGACAAGATGTTGCTGCCGCAGTGGGCTGGCTCTATTCAGGCTTACAAGTGATGCATCCGGGAGAAGCAGCATCTGCTCATGCGCATTCATCGTCGGCATTGCGTTTCATTATGGAGGGTCGCGGGGCTTATACCATCGTTGAAGGGCAAAAAATGATGTTAGAAGCTAACGATTTTGTCTTAACGCCTAATGGTACTTGGCATGAGCATGGCGTTGCCGATGATGGTTTACCGTGTATTTGGCAAGATGGTTTAGATATTCCATTAGTTAATGCGCTGGAAGCGGGTTTTTATAAAGTTCATCCAGATTTAAACCAAGTACAGACAAGGCCAATTGATTACCCCGTTGGCATGTGGGCAGGTACGGCTTTACGCCCACATAATATTGGTTGGGATAAACCGTATTCGCCCTTGTTTAAATATCAGTGGGGACCGACCTATGAAGCTTTACAGCGTGCTGCAAAAGTGGCGGATGGCTCTCCTTTTGATGATGTTCTCATGCATTACACCAATCCGCTCACCGGAGGACCGGTAATGCCAACGATTGGCGCGAGTATGCAACTTTTACGTCCTGGCTTTGTGGGGAAAGCTCATCGCCATACGGGAAGTTTTATTTATCAAGTGGCGAAAGGTCAAGGTTATTCAATTATTAATGGGCAGCGTTTTGATTGGCAAGAACGCGATATTTTTTGTGTGCCATCATGGATGTTCCATGAACACGTCAATACTTCGAACAACGATGACGCTTGTTTATTTTGCTTTAACGATTTGCCCGTTATGCATTCGCTTGGGCTCTATTACGAAGAAGCGCTGGCTGAGAATGATGGGCACCAGAAGATTATCAGCTGATCATTATACCCGTTGTGTTTCAAGTGTTGATGACCACTTGGCGCGAATTATTTTGGGTATGTTTTGATTATTTACATAAAGAATTTCTTTAAGTGACAAATTTGTTAGGTCAGTAAACCTAACTCAAGGAGAAGAATTATGCGTCTTATTACTTACCGTTCAGATATTACTGCTGCCGCACGTTTAGGTGCAATTGTTGATCAACAAGTGGTTGATTTAGCAAGATTGGCCGAAGAGCAAGGGCAGTATTTACCGGATAACATGTTGGATTTTATTGATTTAGGTCCACAAGGAGTACGTGCAGGCACTGAGCTACTCAATATTTATCAAGGGCAATTCCCAGCGGGGACGGCATGGCCGGTGCAGAATGTGAAGATTTTGGCGCCTATCCCTCGTCCGAGAAAAAATATTTTTGGGATTGGGCTTAACTATGTAGAGCACGTCGCTGAGTCTAGCCGAACGCTTGATACCTCAAAAGAGTTACCAAAAGAGCCCGTCATTTTTTCTAAGCCACCAACAACCGTGATCGGCCCTGGAGATGCGATTGAGCATAACAGCGCAATTACTCAACAGTTAGATTGGGAAGTTGAATTAGCGGTCATAATGGGAACTCGAGCAAAAAGCGTTTCTCATGATGATGCCCTGAGCTATGTCTTTGGTTATAGCTTAATGATTGATATGAGTGCGCGTGATTGTCGCCGTGCAGGTCAATGGATTTATTCGAAAGGCCAAGACACCTTCGCACCTTTTGGTCCTTGTATCGTCACAGCAGATGAGATCCCAGATCCACACACACTGAATCTCAGTTTGAAAGTAAATGGTGTGACTAAACAAGATTCAAATACACGTCATATGCTATTCAATGTAAATGCATTAATTGCAGATATCAGCAAAGGGATAACCTTAGAGCCGGGGGATATTATTGCGACGGGGACACCTGAAGGCGTTGGTGCGGGTCGTTCACCACAAGAGTGGGTGTGGCCAGGGGATGTGATTGAGGCATACGTCGAGAAAATTGGCGAGCTACGCCATCCCGTCGTTGCAATCTAATTGCAGTATCAACACCAAGGAGCGTGACTGATGTTAAATTTAGCGCAATTTAAAGCTGCGGCGGTGCAGGCCGCCCCCGTTTTCCTCGATACTGACGCAACCGTAGATAAAGTTTGTCGCTTGATTGAAGAAGCGGCAGATAACGGTGCAAAATTAGTGGCTTTTCCTGAAGTGTTTATTTCAGGATATCCTTATTGGAGTTGGGTCATGAACCCGATTGATGGCAGCTCATGGTTTGAAAAACTGTGTAAGTCAGCAATTGAAGTACCGGGGCCTGAAATTCAAAAGGTGGCTCAAGCGGCAGCTCGCCATCATATCAATGTGGTTATTGGCGTGAATGAGCGCAATCCTAATGGGGTTGCCACGTTATATAACACCTTAGTGACTATTTCAGATGAAGGCCGAATTCTTGGGCGTCATCGTAAATTGGTGCCGACATGGGCTGAAAAATTAACCTGGGCAAATGGTGATGCTTCATCGCTGAAAGTTCATCAAACCAGTGTTGGCCCCTTGGGTGCCTTGGCTTGTGGCGAAAATACCAATACATTGGCACGTTTTGCTTTGCTTGCACAAGGTGAGCTCGTCCATATCGCCAGCTATATTGCGTTACCTGTCGCGCCGAAAGATTACGATATGGCAGAGGCTATCCGTTTGCGTGCCTCTGCTCATTGCTTTGAAGGGAAAGTTTTCACTATTGTTTCCTGCTCTACGGTTTCGCCAGAGATTATTGATGCTATGGCGGCAACACATCCAGAGTCTCGCGAATTATTAGCGCGCCCTAACAGTGCATTTTCAGGCATTATTGGTCCTGATGGTCGTGTTATCGGTGAGCCGTTGATTGATCAAGAAGGTATTGTTTATGCGGATATTGATTTAAATAAATGCATTGCACCACGCCAAATGCATGACATTACCGGACACTATAATCGTTTTGATATTTTTGATTTACAGGTTAATCGTCGTCCTTTAACGGCTGCTCGTTTTCATCATGATGGACAAGATGAAGATGAACTTAACCCATTTACACCATCAGATGATAATTCATTGGAGAAAGGCCTATGAGCCACGGACGCATTTTTCGTATCGGGCAGATAGTGCCCTCATCAAATACCACGATGGAAACGGAGATCCCTGCCATTTTACGTGCACGTGAAGCGTTGTTTTCAGAGCGTTTTACTTTTCATTCTAGCCGTATGCGTATGCAGAAAGTCACCAAAGATGAACTCGCTAAAATGGACTCAGACAGCGACCGCTGTGCGATTGAGCTATCAGATGCTGCGGTTGATGTGCTTGGCTATGCTTGTTTAGTGGCGATTATGAGTATGGGTAAAGGGTACCACCGAGTATCAGAAAAACGCTTATTTCAGCGCACTGTAGATAACGGTCATCCTGCACCCGTTGTGACCAGTGCTGGTGCATTAGTCGATGGCTTACATGCGATTGGTGCGAAAAAAGTGTCTATTTTGACGCCTTACATGAAGCCGTTGACGCAATTAGTGATCGATTATATTGAAAGCGAAGGGATAGAAGTTGTTGATAGTATCTCATTAGAGATCCCCGATAATCTGGAAGTGGGTCGCCAAAACCCATTAGCACCGGTTGAAATTACGAAGAAACTTAGTACTAACGTCGATGTCATCGTGGCTTCTGCTTGCGTACAAATGCCATCATTACCTTCAATTCAGTTGATTGAGGATCGAGTGGGTTTACCCGTATTGTCCTCATCGGTTGCGACAACCTACATGATGTTGAAAAAATTAGGTTTAGACACTCGAGTTGATGGTTTCGGTTCGTTACTTAGTGGAAAGTTTTAACTAAATTATGTTAAGAGTTAAGTTTCCTTCTGCTACTCTTCTAGTAACAAATGCAATAATGCATCAAGAGAGGCAAGAGGGCGAGATGTCAGATTCAAAAGTCTTTGTTGATAATTATCTACCTGCCCTATTGGGGCAGGCATGGATGTTAGTTTCATCTGAATTTCATGCGGTTGTTGAGGCTCATGGTTTATCTGTCTTAGAATGGCGTGTACTTTCAACCCTTGCCAATAATGGCTCTATGGGGATCACTGAGCTTTCACAAAAAACAGTGAGTAAACAACCCACTATTACCCGAGTGCTACAGCGATTAGAGCAACAAGGGCATGTGATTAGACATAATAATCACAGTGGTAGTGACCGACGGGTTACTTTAGTGAGTGTTACTTCAAGTGGTATGCAGTTAGTTGAAGGGTTACTGGTTGAGGCTCAGCTACATGAACAGGCGGTACTTGCTCCATTAGGGGCTAGAAAAAGAAAAATGCTAAAACAAGTACTACAAGAGCTTATCGAACGTCATTCAGTTGATATAAATAAGGTCGATAAAAATGTAACTGAGCAAAATGATCTTGAATAAGATTCTCTAGAAAGCGACAAACTAGTCAAATAATGACGGTTTGGTGCGACTATTGATTGCACTCGCTAGATTGTAAGATAAAAAATGAATATGATTTTTAATATCAATAAGATATAAATAAATAATATTAGAGAGGGTAGAGCGGATAATATCTTGTAACACAATGATTGATATGGTTGTTTCTGATTTCTTTATTTTTTTTATCTCATCATAAATTGCGACTTTACATTGATTCAATTTATCTATTTACTGATCATCAATGATTAGCTAAACATGGAGCAATCGATGTCGGTAGTGACACTTGTACTCGTTTTTTTATTAGCCGTTGTTGTGAGCGTATTTGTCTCACGCTTGCTAAAAGATATTATCCCATTACCCCTTATTCAGATAGCGTTGGGTGCAGGGTTATCTCTGTTCGGATTTACGGTTGAGTTTGAACCTCATTTATTCCTATTTTTATTTATTCCGCCACTGCTCTTTCTTGATGGTTGGCGCATTCCAAAAGAAGCGCTATTTCAAGAGATCAAACCCATTATGTCACTGGCAATTGGTTTGGTTGTCGTTACAGTTATCGGTATGGGTTTCTTCATCCATTGGTTGATCCCCGCGATTTCATTGGCCGTCGCGTTTGCATTGGCGGCAATATTGTCACCCACAGACCCAGTTTCTGTCTCTGCGATGACAGTAAATTCCCCTCTTCCATCACGTATGGCTCATATTCTTGAAGGTGAATCGTTGCTCAATGATGCAACAGGGCTAGTATGTTTTGGTTTTGCGGTGTTAGCGGCCACAACGGGTGTCTTCTCTTTAGTTTCAGCTGCGGGCCAGTTTGTAGTGGTGGCTGTTGGCGGGATTTTAGTGGGCTTATTGGTCGCGTGGGCAATAGGTTGGTTAAATCAATTTTTAGTTAAGCGTACGGGTGAAGAACCTGCTATTCAGATAATGATCAGCTTGTTAATGCCATTTACCGCTTATCTGGTCGCTGAACATTTACTTGTTTCTGGGATTTTAGCTGCGGTGGTTGCGGGTATCGCAATGCACTATGAAAAAATTGCAGGTCGTATGCAAGCGGCAACCCGTATGCAAAGTAAAGCGGTTTGGGATACGGTACAAACTGCATTGAATGGTATGATTTTTATCTTATTGGGCGAGCAGCTGCCGGGTATGTGGACAAACATGCCACAGGTCGCTGAGGCCGCGGGAGCGAGCCACCCATGGATGTTGTTTGTCTATGTTGCAGTGATAACTATTACGTTGGCAATACTACGATTCAGTTGGGTATGGATTTCAATGACATTAACCGTCTTCCATAATCGCCGCCGTGGTAAAGAAGCTGACGTAATGCATATTCGCATGATGGCGATTATGGCAACCGCAGGGGTTCGGGGCGCAATTACTTTGGCGGGTATTTTAACGCTGCCATTATTGATGCCTGATGGTTCCTTGTTCCCAAATCGAGATGTTGCTATCTTTTTAGCTATGGGTGTTATTTTGTGTTCATTACTGATTGCCAGTATTGCACTGCCTATTTTGACTAAAGGATTAGTACAAGACTTACCTTATGATAATGACGAAATTCGTGCACGTTTGGCGCTAAATGAAGCTGCAATGGCACATTTACGCGAGTTAATGAATCATCCGTCGGAAGATATGGATGAAATCGCGATGCGGACAGAAGTTGGTGCTCAGTTATTAGAGATCTATGGTAGACGATTAGATAACTCAGATGAAACTGAGTCAGATGTCTTTGATTTACATAAGATGATTGATATGGAGCGCAATATGTCTCGTTCAGCGCTTAAAGCTAAGCGTGATGCTCTATATCAAATGCGTAAAGGTAAAAATATTAATGAACGTGTTTATCATCGTTTGCGTGATGAGCTTGATTTAAAAGAAGAAACATTAAATCATCATAAAAATAATAAACACTAATTAGTCTTGAGTTTTATGATTAGAACGGTCAGAGAGATGTTGTGCTCTGGCCGTTTTTTATTTATAAGTTATTACAAATAATCTTTTTTAATTGGACGAGCTCACATAATTCTTTCTGAGATTTTTTGCACTATTTATAATTTATTTTGGGTTCATATTTAATATTTTTACTATTTAAGCGGTATTTTTGGTCATTTAATCTTCTTATTATAGTATTAAAAGTATCAACTATGACTCTTTTAGAGGTTATAATTCATCCGTATTATCAATTGAATTTGACAACCAACATTGAATTGATAATGTATTAGTTAATTGTTTTTAGGAAAAATTATGTCATCGTTTGTCGCTTATTCAGTTGTGATTATTACCATCACTTAGTGGTGGGGATAAGCTGCATTCTAAACCCGCCAGATAGGCGGGTTTTTTGTTCCTGTCTGGTTAATTGTCAGTAGGAGTTATTTATGTGTTCAATGAAAAATGGCCAGAAATTAGCATCTGACCCCGAGTGTAATCTACAACCAACGGATACTCTTGAGGAGATGATTCAAATGATCAGTGATGCAAGATTGCATTTTTTATGCGGTAAAATTGCATCGGGAAAATCAACCTTATCAAGCAAGTTGGCGAAGCGCCCTCAAACTATCGTACTCAATGAAGATGAGTGGCTGACAAAATTATATCCGGGTGAAATTACTGAACTCGCTCATTATGTTGAAAAAGGCGCGTTAATTAAAACGTTGTTAGAAAATCACATTAAACAGCTTATCAGTGCGGGACTCACCGTGGTAATGGATTTCCCAGCTAATACACCAACACAGCGGAAATGGTTGAAATCACTGGCAGAAGTATCGGCTGTTCCATATGTTTTTCACGTATTATCGGTTGATAATGATGAGTGCAAAAAAAGATTAGTGGCGCGTAACTTAACGGGTGAAAACCCATTTAAAACGTCTGAGGCAGCATTTGATTTGATAACCAAACATTTTTCCTATCCTGATAGTCAGGAACAGCTCGTGTGTAAATTTTATTAATGAGCTAATAATGAGTTTGAGCGGCTGATTGTCTATGCCTATAGTATCAGTCGCTTCAACGGGTAAGCTGTGCATCATTATTTAGGGCGATACATTTTAACCTTCTGTTGCTGTTCTATCCAATAATAATCTGCCGGTCCACCTGCACGCAGTAAGGGTTTTTGTTGCGCACTATCATATAATCCATTTTCTAATGTTGATTCATCAATATGCACCATAACTACCTCTCCCATAATCATCCAAGTATCGAGTAGATGTCCACTCGCATTTTTAAGTTGTTGGTATTGTGTCACGACACATTCCATCGAGACTGGGGTCTGAGCAATACGAGGTGGTGTAACTATTGTTGAAGGGAGGGTAGATAATTGCGTTAAAGCAAACTCACTTTCACCTCGTTCTAATGTTGCGCTACTCATATTCACTTGCTCACTAAGCTCTAGCGTTGCAAGGTTATAAACAAATTCGCCAGTTTCAATTGCATTGGTAACGGAGTCTTTTTTTCCGACACTTGAGAAAACGAGAATCGGTGGTGAGTAATTAAAAATATTGAAGAAACTGTAGGGTGCGAGATTAGTTCTTCCTGACTTGTCGCAAGTCGATATCCAGCCAATAGGGCGAGGGGCAATTAGGGATGGGATTGGATCATGGGGCAAGCCATGGCCAAGGGTGGGCTGGTAACTATAAAATTTAATTGTCATTAATTTCTCCTTTTATTCTATTTTAATGGATAACAACATAAGAAGTAGAGTCAAAAAGTGAAAAATGCAGTCAGTGTATAGAGTTAGCATTAAATGGATAACTAATTATATTAATTAGCTTAATTAACAGTTAATAATTATTTTATATCAAATAATTATATCTTGTAATTAATTTTATAGATGTATTGCACTTTTTAATTTAACTTTGGCTGAGCGTTGCTCTTACTCAAATATTGTGTTGGTATGATTTATTTAATATTGTTTTTTATTTTTCCTGAAATTTTAAACTGATTTTTAATTGTTATTTATAAGATAATAGTTTCATTTTGATAATAAATAATAACTGTGATATCGGTCGCATTAAATAATATAATTAAATGATTTTTTTATTATACTATGATTTTTATTTGTTTTTTATGGCCTTGATTTTTATATGTATTATTATTTTTTTATTTTCCCATATGTCTATTTATTATTATTCGATAGATATTGGCTATTGAATTATATCTATTCGATCGATACAAACGTATTTACAGGTTGAATTGATAATTTTATATTTTGATAAGGTTATATTTATTTTAATTTCAAGTTTGTTCGTTTTTTAAAAATTAAATTTATTCTTAATTTATTTTTAATCGTTTATTAATGGCTATTAAATGATTTTAAATTATTATTTATTGGTTTCTAATATGATGAAAAATAATATTCTATTACGTAAAGATATTGGTTCTTTTTTAAGATCTGCAAGAATAAATAAATCACTAACTGGATTGCAGTTAGGCGAAATTTTACATGTTAGTCAACAACAAATATCCCGCTATGAAAGAGGAGAAACAAGTATCAATATTGAGACATTAGATATTTTATTGGCAGTATTAGATAAAGACTGGCCAGATTTTTTTTTCCAAGTTTTGGCGAATTACTCTGAAGAAATTGCCGATATGAAGATGCAAAATGATTTTATTTTTCTAAATTAAATTTGTTTAATTTCAATGAATTATTTTTTAAATAATA
This sequence comes from Providencia sp., assembly GCF_052096715.1. Lineage (NCBI taxonomy): Bacteria > Pseudomonadati > Pseudomonadota > Gammaproteobacteria > Enterobacterales > Morganellaceae > Providencia > Providencia sp. Next base: position 157,238 of record NZ_JBQDNB010000004.1, on the reverse strand, counting down.
TTCAGATTACTGATTTTTATTTTAGATGATGTCTATTTATTAAATATTGAAGTGTTAAATAAATATGAAATTTACACGATTAATTTTTTGATGGTGTATTTATTTTCAATCAAATTTTTAATTAAAAGGATAAACGGATGAAATTAATTAAATTAGCGCTAATAACCGCTTTTACGGTATCAACTTTATCTTTCAGTGCCATGAGTGAAAATGCAGGAACACTTGATTTTACTGGAACGGTCGTGAGCTCTCCTTGTAATATCGCTCAATCTTCCTTGAAGCAAGTTATTGATTTTGGGCAATTATCTAGGCGATCTCTTGAAAATGGTAGAGTTGCTGAGGTTGATTTTGATATTAAATTTACAGGTTGTGACTTTACTGATTTCAATAAAGATTCCGGCGGAAAACCCATGGTAGTTAAATCGATGGAGCTAGTTTTTACAGGGCAACGTTACGCCGATCTTACCAATACATTACTGTCTACTTCTGCGGGCAATACTAATAATGTTGGGATAGGCATTGATGGTTTTGAATTCGGTAAAGCGAAAGATGTTTTACCACTGATTATTAATAAAAAAGGGGATAACACATTATCGTTTAAAGCATTAGCAAAAGCGGTTGATACGACTAAGGATGTTGCTGAAGGTAAATTTAATGCCACATCCAATTTCCGCATTACTTACCAATAATGATGTTGGATGCCCGTCAGTCTATATCTGACGGGTAATAAGCGGATGAATGGAGGAGATTATGATTGTTTATCAAAATCTTGGGAGACGCATAGCGCTGTTAGTAATTATTTATATTTTTACGAGTTCTACTGCGCATTCAGTTAAAAAATTAAATTTTCAAGGTATCGATATGATGACGTTGATCATGGGGAGTGTTATTGCCACGCCATGTTCGATCGTGATGGAAAATCGTTATCAGACTATTAATTTCTCATCACTGACACTCACTATGCTATCTACTGAGACTGCTCGAGAGTTACATAATCAGCCCTTTATCATTGAACTACGTGATTGTGGCAGCGCATTTTCTTCTTTGGATCATAAAACTTGGACCATACGTTTTATGGGACACAGCGCGGAATATATTCATGCTTTTGTATTACAGGGGGCTTCCCAAGGGTTAGGGGTTTCTGTACTGGATGACTCGCTCAATATTCTCGTTCCTGGGCAAAATTACCCATTATCTAACAATGTATTACGGCAAAGTAAATCGGGACAAACACTCTTTTTACGCTATTTCTTACGTTTAGAGCTGACAGGGCAACCTATTGAAGCTGGCAGCTATCAAGGGCTAATCCGTTTTTTCATCGATTATCAATAAAACATATATAGATATTTTGGCGAAATTCTCTTTTTGGGGAAGCATTCTTATCGTATTTGGGATGGTATAGAGCATGACGTTCATATTTAGCTTCAAATATAAAAAAATCAGACTGGTTGTTGTGTTCGCGCTTAGCATTATTTCATGGGCCGTTTATGGTACTGAATTTAATACGGAAATGTTGGATGCCGAAGATATTCAAAATATTGATATGAGCCAGTTTTCCGTTGCGGGATATGTACCCCCCGGCGACTATGTTTTGACTATTTTTGTTAATGGCTTACGTTTAGGGGCTCCTCGTGAGGTCTCCGTTTATAAAGATCCCGCTAATCCTCTCTCTGTTTTAAAACATTCAATTTATAAGCAAAAACAGCCGACAGCAGGATTTTCTCAGACGATCTGTATTTCCCCTGATTTACGCGATTTAATGGGATTAAAAAGTAGTGCAATGGAAAAATTAATGACTTCTCATGAAGGGAAATGCCTTGATTTTTCTGCATTAACTGGGGCTCAGTTAAAAGTAGAACTTGCCACATTATCATTAAAAATCACGATCCCTCAAGTTTGGATGGAATATCGAGACCCTTTTTGGGTGCCTCCTGCACTATGGGAAGAGGGGATGAACGGGGGATTTATTGATTATAATGTTAACGCATCAGCAACGAAGGAAAACGAAGGAACTAAGCGTGTTTATTTATCCACCAATGGAACTTCAGGGATAAATATAGGTGCTTGGCGTTTGCGGGGTGATTTCAATGCAACGTATCAAAAGCAGCGGGGTGGATATTACCCTCAAGAAGCACATCAATTTGATTTTACAAGGTTATATGCTTTCACCTCATTAAAAGAGTCAGCCGCTATCCTAACATTGGGAGAAAACTATTTTTATTCTGACATTTTTGAGTCTTGGCAATATAGCGGACTTTCTCTTGAAAGCGATGATCGCATGTTGCCACCTAAATTGGTGGGATATGCTCCTGAAATCATAGGTGTTGCAAATACTAATGCCATTGTGATTGTGCGTAGCCAAGATAGAGTTATTTCAGAAACGGCTGTTCCGCCTGGACCATTTCGTATTCAAACGTTAGATAGCGGAGTTAGGGGGGTATTGGATGTCACGGTACGAGAAGAAAATGGCGAAGAAAAAAAATTCAGCATAAGCACCGCATCATTGCCTTATTTAACCCGTCCGGGGCGGGTAGTCTATAAATTGGCAGCAGGTAAAACGCGTTACAATAATCGTCATCTCACCGGTGAACCTGTTATTAGCAGCGAACTTTCTTATGGCGTATCAAACGCGTGGTCTTTATATGGAGGTAGCCAATTAAATACTGACTACCAAAGTGTTGCACTAGGAATTGGACGTGATTTATTTGCAGTTGGAGCTGTATCAATCGATATAACGCAATCATTTGCACAGTTCACAGATGACAGATTACAAGGCCGTTCTTATCGGCTTAATTATGCAAAATCATTTGATGATGTACGTACTGATATTACTTTTGCGGGTTATCGTTTTGCGGATAAAGAATATCGGACATTAAATCAGTTTATGGATGAAGATAGAACCAAACAAGTAACACGGGCGGCGAAAGAAAACTATCAAGTTTATCTTAATAAGTATTTTGATCATTTTAATCTCTCAATGAATTATCAATACAGCACTTATTGGCAGGGTGACCCTCAAACTCAATATGGTCTATACGCCAATACTAATATAAGTTTTCCTCAGTTATCTCAACATAATGCCAATGTTTCTTTATCGGCGACTAGAACAGAACGTGATAATGGTTATGAAGATGACGCAATTAATTTGTATTTAACAATCCCTTTGTATAGCGGTCATAGTTTGACTTTTTCTGAGCTTTATTCACGTTCAGCGGGTAATAACCAATTTAATCATAATGTGGGTTATAGCGGTTATGGGGATCAAGAAAATTATAATCTCAATATGGGATATAACCATGGGCAGAATATAGATAGCCAATCTAGTTTCAGTGGTTTTTATTCAAAAGATTTATCCCAAGCCAATATTTCTGCTAATGCCAGCTATGTTCCTCATCAATATCACAGTATCGGCGCATCAATAAATAGCGGTATCACATTGACCTCTAAAGGCGTAGCGCTGCATCGCTCCGCGAATGGTGACACACGTTTGATGGTCGATACGCCAAATGTTAGTGGAGTGCCTCTTGATAATGGCGTGATTAAAACCAATGCCTTTGGCCTAGCCGTTATTCCTAATGTGAATAGTTATCGTAAATCAACTGCATCAATTAATACCAGTAAGTTACCCGACAATATAGAAACGCTAGATTCAACTATTGATATCACTCTCGCTAAAGGGGCGATTGGTTATCGCAGTTTTTCTGTGCTGCAAGGGGAAAAGTTGTTTGCGATTTTGAGACTGAATAATGGCAAAACGCCACCTTTTGGTGCGAGTGTGCGTAATGATGAAAACCAAGAGTTGGGTATTGTGGGGGAGGATGGTGTGACATGGATAGTTGGAGTGTCTTTACAAGAAAAACTGTCTGTTTATTGGCATAACCAAAAACAGTGCGAACTCGTCTTACCTGAAAAACGCCATCCAACGTCAGATATGCTTTTGTTACCTTGCACGCCAGAAAACACACCGGCTCGAGTATTCGAAAGCTAAGTAATATTTTGCATCTAATTACATGATTCAATACATTTTTATGAGGTTAGTTATGTTAAGCATAAAGATAGGTGGCAAGTTAAGTGGGTTAGTTTTTTTCGTTACCAAAGCTTTATTTGTCGTAATTACTGTATCTGCTAGTGCTTATGGTGCAGTGACATTGGATAGAACACGCATTATTTTTCAAGGAGATAAAACTTCAATCAATATCAGGATCGCCAATGATAATCCAGAAGAGGCATATTTAGCACAGAGCTGGATAGAAGATTTACAGGGGAATAAGTTAACGAAAGGCGCTTTGCTAGCAACGCCGCCTTTGCAGCGAATAGAACCTAATAGCCAAAGTTTAGTGCGTTTAAGTGCGACGCCATTATTGAGTCAATTGCCCCAAGATAGAGAGTCAGTATTTTATTTTAATTTACGAGAAATTCCGCCGAAATCTAATGAAGACAACACGTTACAGATTGCATTGCAATCACGAGTCAAATTGTTTTATCGCCCTGCGAGTACCTTGGCTGAATCAGAAACTAAGTGGCCTCATAAAGTGACGTTACAAAGAATTCATAACGGTTATCGGCTCAATAATATTACGCCATTTAATTTAACTGTGATTGGTTTTGGTAATAGCAAACAACAGTCTGAGCAAAGCGCTTTTCAAGTCATGATGGTTTCTCCAAAATCGACAAAAGATATTATATCCGATGCAATATCAAAGCCTTATCTTACCTATATCAATGACTATGGTGGTAAACCTACATTGGCTTTTAGTTGCCAAGGAGAGACCTGCACCGTAACAGGAGAGCAGTAATTGTTATATAAAAATAGGTATTTTTACTTGTTACGGGTAAATGCTAAGGAGGGATGATGAACCAAATCATGAAGTGCTCACTGATTTTTATGGGTGGAATTTTAAGTTATTCCACAATGGCAGAAAACCTTGATATCAATATCACCGAAAAAGAATCGAATTTCGAATCGTCACTGCAAGGGTGGTTGAATGTGAATGCCTGTGTGTTTAATGCGCCATGCAACTTACTTGTAAAACAAGGATTGAGCTTGACTCATTGCGGAGCGGGAGAAGTTTTTGATGATGTGGCGATCCGTCATGCAACGGCTAAAACACCGGTAATATTACAGTTTTATGATGTACGGCAGGGGCAAGTTATTCGTCGTTATTCACTTGGTTTATTCAATGGTAATAATGCAATAAAGCTACCTTTTTTAGACGCAAAGCGAAGCATTTTGCGATTAGAGGTTATCTATGAATAAGCTGATTGCCTTGTTTTGGTTGTTGATGATGATTGGGTTTTCTCATCATGCACCAAGTTCCGGCCACTTAGATGTGGAATTTAGCGGTGTGCTTGTGCGAGGTTCTTGCCAATTGACCGCTGAGTCCATCAATAAAAAAATTCGGTTAGATAATTTGCGGTGGCAATTTATCAATGAAAATGAATCGAGTGCGGTTACGCCATTTTCGATCGGCATTGAAAATTGTAGTCAAACTGATTTAAACAAAACAATTAAATTCACTTGGCAAAGTCATCAGCTGGTCAATATTAATGGTAACAGTTACATCTCCACCCAAGGTTCCAGTGGCGTCGTTTTAGGGTTGGTGGATAGTGAGGAAAAACCCATTGTTTGGAATACCGCAATGGAGATCGGCGCGGTTTCTACCGTCGGGAGCGAGCAACAAATAGCCTTTGGGGTATTAGCACGCAAACCTGCATCTGGTGAGGCGAATGTTGGCGATTTTTCAGGTCGAGTGACATTTGCACTGGAGTATGAATAGTGAAATTAATCAATAAATTAACTAAATATTCTTGGTGCTTGTTATTGCTGACTTCCATGGGGCAAGCCGATGTACTCGTCGATGTCACGGCCACAATGATTTCGCCTGCATGTGATATTCGCAGTGAAGACAGTAGTTCACCATTAAAAATTAGCTTTGGTATTATCAAGATAGATAATCTTAGTGATTTAAGCGTGATGCAAAATTTTCCTCTCTATATATCGGGTTGTCATATTAATAAAGATTTGGCGATTATGTTGGAGCCTAAAAATGATGGCTCATTAGTTTATAACGGGAAAGCCATTTTAGCGACGAGTACGGATGGGCTAGGTATTGATATCAGTGATATTACCGGCGGTAAGGTTCGTTCATTGAATGTAGGGATCAAACAGTTGGTTTACCCTGAAAAAATCGATGCAACGCAGTATCGAATGGACTTGCAAGCTCAACTGGTGAATACGGTTCCAGTGAGCCAGTTAGCCGTCGGAAAATTCACCTCAACCATGATGGTTTTAGTCACTTACAACTAGTGGAAATTGGCGCTATGTTTAATCTTAAATCAAAAATTAGCACTTACCCAATCAGTTTTTTTCTTCTCTTTTTTATTTTATACAGTGTAAAAACTAACGCGGATTATGCAGCAAAAATCCAAAATCCAACGGCGGGCTATTTGATTAAATTAGATAGTAATAGCGTGATAGAACCAACTTCACATAGGGGGACAGATGGTAAAAATTATTATCGAGTTGGCCAGCCAATTGTGGTGGAGGGAGGCGGTTCATCAGTGAGTGTGACTGGGCTGGTGGATTGTGTTGGTCGAAGATGGGGTGACAGTAATACTCAGATTCTCTCTGACAATGCATTTCATCGTTTATTCATGTATGTGCCAACCTTGGGAACAAATATAGAAGGAAAAGTGGCATATCATATTAACAGTAATTTAATGATGACTGTTGAGACCCGAATCATGAATTGGCTGAATATCAACGCGGGAATGTGTTCATATTCCTATCCTGGCATGACAAGACCGGCATCGAACTTTACGAATCAATTTCCTATAACGATTACTTTTTATATTAATGAGCGAATTATTGATGGTCAATTGGTAATTGCGGAAATAGATCTTGGCGGATACGTTCGCGCATTTACAGCACAAAAAACTGTTCCACCTTATGATAGTTGGCCACTGAATGAGTCGACTGTTCCCATGCGATTAGCGGCTTCCCAACTTAATGTGGGCGCATTATGTTCAACAATGACCAGCACAGGGCAGGCAGGTACGGTGAATTTACGTCATGGGCAATTAAATAGCCTAAACTATGACAGTACCGTCATGGAAAAAATTACCTACAGTTGTAAGTTTGTTTCATCGACGAGAGTTCACTTGAGGCTTGATTATGCAACAGATGATGACCCACAAAAGCGTCTGCCTTTGACCAATGACCTCAATCAGAAAATTTACAGCCAATTAGTGCTAATAGATGAATTAACGGGGCAATCAGGTACTGATTTCAGATTGGATATTCATGGGTCGAGAGAGATCAATATTCGTAGTCGTATTCAAGGGGAAAATGCAGATGCAGGGGATTACCATGGATCTGCATGGTTGATTGCGACTTTTGATTAACCTGTTTTTATTCACCAATTCGCTGAATAAAACTTGAGGGTGTTTGCCCTAACCATTTTTTAAACATCGTTGAAAATGAGCCCACACTGCTGTAACCCAAGTCAAAAGCCACTTCAGTAATCGATTTTCCTGCTGAAATATGGGTTATTGCGCTAAGCAAACAAGCTTGTTGTCGCCAATCAGAAAATGATAATCCTGTTTGAGCGCCAAAAAAGCGGCTAAATGAGCGCTCGCTCTTATGGACTTTTTCTGCCCATTCTTGGGGTAAAGAGGTAATTTGCGGATTTTTAAGAAATTCACGGCACAGCTTAGCTAAGGTTTCATCTCGTGGAATGGGGGCGAAAAAAGGTAAAGGTTTAGCTTGGGTAATTTCATGCAAAATAAGTTGGATCATAATGCCATCACGGCCGTGAATATCATATTCGATAGGCATATCGACGGATTCAAGTAATAGCTGACGTAGTAATGGCGATACTCTGAGCACCTCACATTTCTGGTTTTGGCGCGGCGCGGCTTTCGGTTCGATATAGAGACTGCGGGTACTGACGTTGAGCATTCGTGTTTCGTGTGGCGTGTTTTCAGGTATCCACACACCACTATCGGGGGGAATGACCCATTCGCCATCTGCGGTACTGACTTCAATTAACCCTGTGGCTCCATAGAGAAACTGTGCTCGACGATGAACATGGGAATTTAGCAACACATTAGGCAAATAATCGGTTCCGATAGCGAGTACATCGCGTTCGATGGCATCGACGGTTTTAAGTGGAATATTTCGCATAGTGATCTTTCTTGGCTGAGATTCAAATATTGTTGCTTAATTTGTGAATTTTGGCAATCTCGATAACAATAACCTTACAATTAGAGTGGTTGGCTGAAATTCAGATCTGTTTGTCTGTTTTTCGAAAGTTGGCAAACACATAAATGTTTACCCTAGCGCGGCAACTTAATGCATGCCAAAGGTAGGGTTATCATGAAAAATAAAACTAATCAGGCTGGTACCCATGAGCCCCTGATTGAACCTCTCACCCGTCGTCGCTTTATTCAAGGCAGCTCTGCACTTATGGCTGTCCCGTTTATCGCGTCTCAATCTGTCGCTTCAATTGCAGAAGACGCCTCGGTCATTCCAACAAAAACAATCATAAAGGATGATGAACGGGTGGTATCGACCTGTAGTAGCTTTGACTGCGGTGGGAAATGTGATATTCGAGCTCATGTAAAAGCCGGAGTAGTCACTCGTATAAGTACAAGACCAGATGCTGATCTAGATGAAGAAATGCCAATCATGCGGGCTTGTGTACGTGGACGTAGTTACCGTAAATTTGTTTATCATCCTAATCGCTTAAAGTATCCGATGAAGCGAGTTGGCAAGCGGGGGGAGGGGCGCTTTGAGCGTATTAGCTGGCAAGAAGCAACAACGCTGATTGCAGAAAATATGCAACGGATTAATCAGCAATATGGGCCTGCTTCTCGTTTCGTTAGCTTAAGTACGGGGGTGACTGGTGGCATTTTCTCGGGTGCCAATATGCTACGCCGCTTATTTAATCTTACAGGTGGATTTCTGGAGAATTACCATTCGGTGAGTAACGGCAACACCATGGCGGTGACACCTTACACCTATGGCACTTCAGCTAGTGGTAGCACTCTTGATACTTTAGAAAATACGCCACTTGTGATCCTATGGGGGCATAACCCTAATGAAACTATTTTTGGTCATACCAATCATTATTTTCAAAAAATGAAAAAAAATGGCACCAAATTTATTGTTGTCGACCCTCGCTATTCAGATACTGCGTCGTCATTAGCCGACCAGTGGATCCCGATTTTACCGACGACTGATAACGCCATGATGGATGCGATGATGTACGTGATCATCAGCGAAGGGCTCCATGATCAAGCCTTTATTGATAAATATACCGTCGGATTTGCTGAGCACCAAATGCCAGAAGGTGTGCCAGAAAATGAGTCATTAGTGGCTTATTTAATGGGTCACAAAGATGGCGTTGCCAAAACCCCAGAATGGGCAGAGCCAATCACGAAAGTACCTGCTGAGACTATCCGACAGTTAGCTATTGAATATGCAAGCACCAAACCTGCTGCATTAATGCAAGGTTGGGGACCACAGCGTCATATTTGTGGTGAACGTTCTGCTCGTGGAGCAACACTACTGGCGACCATCACTGGTAATGTCGGAGTGAAAGGCGGATGGGCAGCAGGTTACGGTATGGCTGTTACGCCTGATTTGCGCAAAACATTGGCAGGGCCAAGCCTATTTGAAAATCCGGTTAAGGCGAAAATCAATATCACTAACTGGGTGCAAGCTTGTGAAAATAAAGATCTTGTTACGCCTAATAATGGCTTAAAAAATGCCGAAAAGCTCGACACAGAAATCAAAATGATTTTCTCGTTGGCGGGCAACTACATGACTAATCAGAATCCAGATATTTTGCATGCAGCTAAAGTTTTAGAGGATGAAAGTAAGGTTGAATTTATCGTCTACAGCGACCTTTATATGACGCCAAGTGCGAAATATGCTGACATTTTGCTGCCTGAAACCAGTTTTATGGAACGTTGGAATGTGGGCGGAACGTGGGGAACCGGTAATTATATTATTTTATCTGAAAAAGTGATTGAACCTGAATTTGAGCGTCGCAGTGATTATGAATGGCTACGTGAGGTGGCTGATAAACTCGGCGTGGGCGAACAATTCAGTGAAGGTCGCACTGAAAAACAGTGGATAGAGCACTTAGTCAACGATGCTCATGATAAGCGTCCTGAAGATGGCATTCCAACCTTTGATGAGTTACTGGTTAAGCGTCGCCACTTACTCAAACATCAGCCTCATACTGGACATGTTGCATTTGAAAAGAATATCAAAGACTTAGTCAATAATCCGTTTGAAACACCTTCAGGTAAAATTGAAATTTTCTCTAAGCGTCTACATGACCGCCATGATGTGGATATTCCTGCATTATCCCATTATGTACCTGCTATTGAAGGACCTGAAGACACACTAACTTCACGTTACCCATTGCAACTGATTACTTGGAAAGGGCGAAATCGTGCCAATTCCACCCAATTTGCCAATCCTTGGTTACAAGAAGTCCAGCGCCAAGAGCTTTGGATAAACCCTATTGATGCAAAGCGAAGAAATATTGCTGATGGTGATAGCGCGAAAGTGAACAATGACCGCGGTATCACTATGGTGCCAGTAAAAATCACCCAGCGCATTATGCCTGGTGTGGTCGCCTTGCAGGCGGGGGCATGGTGGATGCCAGATGAAAAAGGCATCGATCAAGGTGGGTGTGCCAATGTTCTCACTTCGGCGCGCAGTACCGCCATGGCACACGGTAATGCGCATCAAACCTTATTGGTGGAGGTAACGAAAGCATGAGTAAATTCCTTGTTCACCCAGCGATTAGCGATAAGCAGCTTGGATTTTATATTGACTCGGCACGTTGTTCTGGCTGTAAAGCGTGTCAGGTTTCTTGCAAAGATAAAAACGAGCTCGATGTGGGGCGTAAGTACCGACGTGTTTATGAAGTTGCTGGGGGCGAATTTATCGAAAATGGCACTGGCGGGTTAGTGAATAACGTTTTTGCTTATACGTTATCCATTTCATGCAACCATTGCGATGACCCAATGTGTGTGAAAAATTGTCCGACGACGGCAATGCATAAACGAGAGGGTGACGGCATTGTGCTCGTCAATACGGATAAATGCATCGGATGTGGTACTTGCGCGTGGTCTTGCCCCTATGGCGCACCGCAAATGAATCCAGAAACCAAACAAATGTCGAAATGCGATTTTTGTATTGATTTACAACTAAAGGGCGAGCAGCCGGTATGCGTGGTGACTTGTCCTTTAGGGGCGATTCAGTTCGGGCCGATTGATGAGTTAAGACAGCGTTATGGCCATCAAGCGGATGTGAAAGGGTTGCCAGACTCTTCCATTACTCACCCGAATTTAGTGATTCATCCACACCAAGGCGCAGGGCGTAGTTCGAACCATCATCAAGGCGGCACAAAATGAATGAGTGGTCATTATTGTTATTCACATTTTTAATGCAGGCATCTATTGGTTTAACAGTGATGCTAGGGCTAAATACTAGAAAATTAACCGTAGTATTGGAAGGCAAGAATCAGTCATCTTTTTTACTGTGGTATTTATTTGTTGCCTGTATTTTTGCAGGGATTGGATTGCTGTCCTCTATCACTCACTTAGGGGTTCCACTTAATGCACCTAACTCTTTATTAAATATTTTTTCATCGTGGCTGAGCCGTGAAGTGGTGTTTACCGCCACCTACTTTTCGCTTCTTGGACTCACTTTCTTATGGTTATGGTTTAAAAAACGGTTGTCGTATGTGTTACTCGGGCTTGCCATTATTGCAGGGCTGTGTGATGTGTATGCTATGGCATCAATTTATCGTTATACCTCAATGTTAACGTGGATGAATGATAATACCTATTTGATGTTCTATGGCACGATGTTAACTCTAGGTGCCGCGGGCTATTATTTGCTGGTTAATTTATTGCTGAAATTTAATGCTAGTTTCACTGCGGCACAAATTTCGACTCGTGGATTATGGATATTGTGGGGTGTGATAGGAATAAGTTTATTTATTCGTTTGGTCTATCAACCTGTCTATGAAAGTTACCTAGTACACGCAAGTTATAATAATGAATCAATCACATTTCCTATAGATTCTATTCATGCTTACCAAGAAATTTGGTCACTGCGTATCACTAGCTGGCTTATCGGAATATTAGGGGTATTTATTTTAGGCTTTGGTTTATTTCGTCAAATAAAATCCAGTTCAAAAGGGCAGGAGTATGTAGTTGCTGGCTGTTGCTGTGCTTTAGTGGCGGAGTTTATGTTGAGGTACTGTTTTTACGTTATTCACTAATACTCGTCATACTTCGTGTTGTCGCGGTGTTGGCTTCATTCAGCTACCTAGGTCACATACTTTTGTATGCTCCCAAGGATAACTTCATTTTGCCGCCTAGCGACAACACGAATTATTTGAGTATTGGGTGTTGTTCATACTTCGTGTTGTCGCGGTGTTGGCTTCATTCAGCTACCTCGGTCACATACTTTTGTATGCTCCCAAGGATAACTTTATTTTGCCGCCTAGCGACAACACGAATTATTTGAGTATTGGGTGTTGTTCATACTTCGTGTTGTCGTGGTGTTGGCTTCATTCAGCTACCTATTTAATAGGCTAAAAACAAATAAATTAAAGAGTTATTTTTATGATCCATTTTTCACATTATGCTGCGGCATTTAATATATTAGGGACCTGTTATCTTTTTTCACCAGAAGATGAAACCAGCCGATATGCGATGAATTTTTTTAAAACCCCTGATTTTGCTTCTCAGTGGCCATGTAAAATAGAGAATCAATTGAGCAGGGAAATAACTCAAGCGCTTAATATCGATATCAAACAGCTTCATCGCCAATGGACAGATTTATTTATTGGCCCAGAGGCGCTACCTGCGCCGCCTTGGGGGTCTGTTTATCTCGATCCTGAAGGTGTCTTACAAGGTTCTTCAACAGTAGCATTGAGTGAGTTTTTAAAGCGGGAACGTTTAAAAGTACAAACCCGATACCCAGAGCCTTCAGATCATATTGGATTGATGTTGTTTCAAGCGGCAGTATTGGCTTCACAGGTGAGAGAAACGGCGTTGAATGAGCTACTTGTCGATCACTTAGGCTGCTGGTTACCACAATTTACTAAGCAACTTAATGTGGCTACGGTTAGTCCTTTTTATAGTGCATTAACGAAATTAACACTCACAACGGTAGTATCATGTCGCTGGTAATGTATTTAATTTAGTTAATATCTTTCAAATTTTTTGGATTAAATTTAATGAGTTAAGCGTAATATTTGAATGATAAAAAAGTAAAATACAAATAATTATAGAATAGTTGATTTAGCTATAATAAATACAAATTAAAATGATTCTTATTTTACCTTTCTAAGCCATAATGCATTTTTTAAGTCATACTACTTAGTAGTAGGTATCTATAATTAAAAAGGGGTGTGCTGTTATGGGACTATTTAATCGATTATTATCTCATGAAGATGCAGGAAAATTACTATTACGCTTGTCTGTTGGTGGCTTAATGCTTTTTCATGGTATGAGCAAATTAATGACGGGCGCGAGCGGTATCAAAGCATTGCTCGCTTCTTATGGCTTACCTGAATTTATTGCTTACGGTACTATTGTAGGTGAAGTAATTGCACCTATCTTTATTATTCTGGGTATTTTAACGCGCCCGTCAGCGTTGCTGGTGGCGTTTACCATGTTTGTAGCATGGTTAATGATCGGTATGGATAAAACATTTTTACTCGATAAAACCGGAGCATGGGCAATCGAAAGCCTCGTTTATTTCTTTGTGAGTGGTATTGCTTTAGCATTTTTGGGTGCGGGTAAATATTCAGTGATGCGAAATGCGTGTTGGCGTTAATTTAGTTTAAGTTTTGTTTTTTTGAATCTTATTTTTTATAAAGGCCATCAATACATATTCTGTACTGATGGCTTTTATTTTGATACGTAATTTTATGCGTAGTAAAGAAATTCAAATCAAAATGGGATTTTTGAAATATTGGTTATTTAGGCTGTTTTGGCTATAATGACTATTCGAGCCATTTTGTACAGTAGGTGATGTATGGAAACAATTCCCGCACAACTCGCTAAAAACCAATTTGGTGATTTGTTGATGAAAGTTCAACGTGCACCTGTTGAAATAAGCAAGCACGGTAAACGTGTCGCTGTTGTTATCTCTCCAGATGAATATGACCAGCTGATGCAGCTAAAATTGCAGAGTTTAAAAGCGGTTTTGGCTGAATCTATTACGCAAGCAGAACGTGGAGAATTTCATACTATTGACGATGTGTTTGCACCATTGACTGCGGATGAACTTGAAAATAAGGCTTAAGGATGAGCGTTAGATTTACGTATAAAGCAAAAGAACATATCCGCTCAATCAAGCTTTATTCTCTGCGTCGATGGGGAGCTAATGTTGCTGAGGCTTATGCAAATTCTTTGCGTGTGACAATGACGAATATATTGGCTCATCAGCCATCTCTTGGTCGTGACCGTAGTGAAGATTTGCATTTAGGCGTTTTTAGTTTTCCTGTTGAAAGCCATATTATTTATTATCGAAAGGCACCGGAAGGTATTGAAGTGCTGGCAGTATTACATCATACACAGGATCCAAACTCTCATTTATAAAAATCCGGGTGGTAATACGCTTTGTTGTTAATTATTTAATATTATTAAAGAAAAAGACCATCAAAAAATTTCTGATGGTCTATTTTTTTGAAAAATACCAGTTAATGACTTTCTAACACGGTTTTACGAAAAAATTCATCTAATAAACGGCTGTCACGACAACCTGGCTCAGGAAATTGCATTCGCTCTGCGTTAGCGATAGTCTCTGATACGAGTTGGTCTATAGCTGGTCGTCTTGCACCATAATGACTTTCGTCTGCTTGGCTTTTTATTACCAACAACTCATCAATTTCTAACCGTACTAATTTATTTGTAACCGTTGCATTAACGAGCTCTGAAAACTCCATTGGCGGCATACTCTTACTCCTTTCTATCCAACGCAAAGCTAATACCGCACGTAGCAAATAAAAATATTTTTTAAGGCGAACTTGTTCACCTTTAAAGTCAGTATGTAAGTTACGTTTACTGATTGATAAGTAGTGGTAACGTGACTTTAACGGTGAATAAAATTGCGCTGCCAGTTGCTCTAATTGAGCAAAAAATACCTCATCTTTAAAATAAACAATTGGTGAATGCAGCCACTCTATTAATGCAGGGTTAGAGTTACGCATCAATTTCAATGCCTTAGATAACTCCCAACCAGACACATCCAGCTCATCATCAATCGGTTTTTCTATCACATCGCGTTTTTTATCCAGTGTTAGGTACCAATCAAGTTTATGCACATAGATAAACCTGACATCATAGTCGCTGTCGCGGGAGGCAAAACCCCAGCCGCGACTACCGGATTCACACGCAAATAGTATTTTAACGTGATAAGTCTCTTCTATTTCTTTGAGTGTTTTATGTATCCGTTCCTTCATTAGCACGGATACGCTTTCATGGTCAGTTTCCATGCTTTCTCCTATTACTTTTTTATATTTATCCCTTCACACACACGACTTGGCGTAAGGTGTGAACAATTTCTACCAGTGATGATTGTGCCGCCATTACCGCGTCTATGTCTTTATACGCCATAGGTATTTCGTCAATCACATCACTGTCTTTTCGGCACTCAACATGGGCGGTAGCCATTTTTTGGTCACTGACTGAGAAACGTTTTTTGGCTTCTGTTCGGCTCATCACACGGCCTGCACCGTGGCTACAGGAACAAAAACTCTCTTCGTCACCCAACCCGCGGACAATAAAGCTTTTTGCCCCCATTGACCCTGGAATGATCCCCATTTGACCTTTTCGTGCCGATACCGCACCTTTTCGTGTCACTAAAACGTCTTCACCAAAATGTTGCTCTTTTTGCACATAGTTATGGTGGCAATTGACCGCTTCTTGCATTGTGGTAAAAGGTTTTGGGATCTCCCGTGATAGTGCCTCTAACACGCGGTGCATCATCACTTCACGGTTATGGCGGGCAAAGTCCTGCGCCCAACCGACCGCTTGCATATAATCATTAAAATGCGTACTACCTTCTTCGAAATAGGCCAAATCTCTATCGGGCAAATTAGCGATATGCTGTTGCATATCTTTTTGCGCCAGTGCGATAAACAAATTACCAATCGCATTTCCGACACCTCGCGACCCGCTATGTAACATCACCCACACGCGGTTTTGCTCATCCAAACACAGCTCAATAAAGTGGTTTCCCGTTCCCAGTGTTCCTAAGTGTTTGTAATGGTTGGTTTGGCGTAGTTTTGGGTATTTATCACAAATACGTTTAAACTCTTCATCTAAGTGTGTCCAGTGGGTATCGACAATATCTGGAGTTCGATACCAAGCGCCTTTATCACGTCCATGTCGATGTGTGGTTCGACCGTGCGGAACCGCAGCCTCAATAGCAAAGCGAATATTTTGCAAGCTATCCGGCAAATCAGATGCCGTTAAGGAGGTTCGCACGGCAATCATTCCACAACCAATATCCACACCCACCGCCGCAGGGATAATCGCCCCTTTGGTTGGGATCACGCTCCCAATGGTTGAACCTTTCCCCACGTGCACATCAGGCATCACAGCAAGGTGCTTGAAAATAAACGGCATTTTGGCGGTATTTTGTAGCTGGATTACAGCTTTCGGGTCAACAGGAACCCCATTGGTCCACATTTTTACTGGTGCGCTATTTTCTTGAATCAATTCATTGAATTTATTGTTTATCATTATTTATTCCTTAATTTTTACTAATCCGTTTAATACTTGGTCTAAACCGCCATAAACTGAAATTTGGTCGATGCGATGCGCAATGTTTTCTAAGGTTTCAAGCTCTTTTAAACGCAGTGCAACTGGGTTGTTTTCCATCACTTTTGCGGTATTTAGCAATGAACGCGTCGCGGCAGTTTCTTCTCGGCGACGAATAACATTGGCTTGGGCGGATTTTTCTGCTTCAACTACTTGAGATAAAATCGTGCGCATATCTCCCGGTAAAATAATGTCTTTCACACCGATGCTGTCGATTTCCAGACCAAAGCTAGCCGCACTTTGGGCAATTTGTGCCAATATTAATTCATCTATTAATTGTTTGTTTTCCAGTAATTCATCAAGTGAACGGGTGCCGACAATTTCTCTTAATGCAAATTGTAGCTCACGGTACAGATAATCCACAGGCTGGGTCAATTTCGAGAATGCCATTAAGATATCTGCATAACGCCAGTTAGCCGAAAGATTGATGCGTAACGTCACTTTATCTTTAGTTAAAATCTCTTGTCCGCTCACTTCAAGGGATTGCAAGCGGGTGTCTATTATTTCAACTTCTGGTTTGTGGTTGATTTTCCAATAACCGTAAGTTCCTGGTTGTAATAAATTTTGGATCTCACCATCAATTTTTAACATACCGACATGCCATGCAGGGACTTGGCTAATCAAGGCCAACTCATTGCCTTTAATACGTTTTTTACCCATTAGTCGTGACACAAATACGGTTTCAATTACACTATGTTCTGTTGATTGCAGTTCTACTTTTAAGTTATTGCCATTTTTCCAATACAACCGACGAGTCGCGGGTGGCAATATTTCGCTTAAGCTATTGTGTAAATAAATAAATCCGATTTCATCATCAGATAACGCTACATCAAGGCAGTGCTCATCAACCCAGTCAGGGTGAAATTGGCGCAAGTGCTCCGCGAGTTTTTCCTCAATAGGTTCATTGTCGAGGGTGAACAGTGACACGGTCAATTTGTTAAACCAATCATATAAACGGTGCTCACCCGCAGTCAGTAATTGTTTAAAATCTCCATTTTTAGCGGTCAATGCGATTTGTCCCTGAGCGATATTTATTTTTTTCATTATTTTATCCTTTTTTAAAATTTATCCGGCACTGAAGAAAAAAGCGAAGTGGTGAGGGGAAAAATAGAGTGCCTGACTGGGCTGTCTAAATTTCTGCTCATCACTCGGCGTGGCTCTCGAGTGGCGGCTTTAAGCTTAACTTCAGCTTAGTTTTATACAGTTGGATTTGTATTTTTTTCAGGAGTCGAACCTGATAGCGTTGCTATTACCATAAGGTATCTTCCTGACGGCGGCATACAGACCATGTAGTGACTCGGGTCACCATGTCTGCACCGGTTGAACGCGAAGTTCAGACAATTTCCGGCAGTGGATGAATTTATTATTGCCAGAAGCGTGCCAACTTTGATGAAGAGACAATAAATGTTTGTATTAAATTGAAAAATAAAGATTAAATATTTATTGTTGAATTTGGCTAACATTACCAAGAGAAATGAATTAGGCTATTTATTATCTTTCTATATCGTCATTTATAAATTTATATAAACTCATTATGAATAAAAAACGTAAAGTGGTCATTGGTGTATTGGGTACAGTTCTTGATAGGCGAGGTAAAAAAGCTAATCGCTGGACAAAATGGCGCCCAACGGTAGGCCTGTGCCAACAACCTGAGCTTGATATTGATCGGGTTGAATTGCTGCATCAGGTCGACGACCACTCAATGGCGAGTCGGGTCAAAGATGATATTGAAGAAACCTCGCCTAATACTGAGGTGATGCTGCATGAAGTGGACATTGCCGACCCGTGGGATTTCGAAGAGGTGTATACCTCGCTATTAGATTTTTCGGCAAATTATCCATTTGATACCGATAATGAAGAGTATCTGGTGCATATCACGACCGGTACCCATGTGGTTCAAATTTGTTGGTTTTTATTAACGGAAGCTCATTATTTACCTGCCAAATTAATTCAAACC
Source organism: Providencia sp. (assembly GCF_052096715.1). Lineage (NCBI taxonomy): Bacteria > Pseudomonadati > Pseudomonadota > Gammaproteobacteria > Enterobacterales > Morganellaceae > Providencia > Providencia sp. Next base: position 138,412 of record NZ_JBQDNB010000004.1, on the reverse strand, counting down.
TCACCGAGCCAAAAGGGGAGAGAGAAAGATCCGATAGGTATTCACACGGTGATTGATCTTGATCTCAGTCGTTATACTCATATTACCAGCCGCTTCCAAAAAGAGCAGCAGCAGCAGGTGTCGTTTTTAAAATCCGGTATTGCGACCCGAAATGCCGCATTTAACGCCATGATTGAACAAATCGAGCGGGTGGCATTGCGCTCAAAAGCGCCGATTTTACTGAATGGGCCTACGGGAGCGGGAAAATCGTTTTTGGCGCGACGTATTTACCAGTTACGCGAAAGCCGTCATCAAGTAAAAGGGCGATTTGTTGAAGTAAACTGTGCCACTTTGCGGGGTGATAACGCCATGTCGACGCTATTTGGCCATGTAAAAGGTGCGTTTACTGGGGCGCTAAATGCACGAGGCGGTTTGTTAAAAGAAGCCGATGGCGGCATTTTATTTTTAGATGAAATTGCAGAACTTGGCCTTGACGAGCAGGCGATGTTACTCAAAGCCATCGAAGAAAAACGTTTTTTCCCCTTTGGTTCAGATAATGAAATTTACAGTGATTTTCAACTGATTGCCGGCACCCATCGCAACCTTGCAGAGCAAGTGGAGGCGGGTAAGTTTCGGGAAGATTTATACGCCCGTATCAATATGTGGACCTTTGCCTTGCCGGGGTTAAAAGAACGTCGTGAAGATATTGAACCCAATATTGATTATGAATTAGCCAAATTTTGCCAAGACCAGCAAAGCCAAATCCGTTTTGATAGTGAGGCTCGTAACGTCTATGTGAAGTTTGCTTGTTCCCCACAAGCCCAGTGGCGTGGCAATTTCCGTGAACTTGGCGCCTCGATTAACCGGATGGCTACTTTTGCCGAACGTGGGCGCATCACTAAAGTGGTTACCGAGGAAGAAATTAGCCGTTTGCAGTCTCAATGGCAGCCAAAATCAACAAATACATTACCAACGCAAATTGGTGAGATTGATTTATTCGATAAGCAGCAACTGGCAACGGTACTGGAAGTTTGCCGCCGTTCATCATCTTTGTCAGAAGCGGGGCGTGAGCTGTTTGCGGTATCGCGGCAACACAAAAAACAGCCCAATGATGCAGATAGGCTGCGAAAATATCTCGCTAAATTTGAGTTGGATTGGGATGGGGTGAAGGCGGGGGATTGAGGGGAGTTATATTGCTAAATCGCAGAAAGAAAAATCCCCGCCGAAGCGGGGATGTGGGGGTTAGTATTTGATCATACAAAGTGATTTCACCCATACACGATAGGCAGGGGAATTACCTGAAGTAATCGAGTTGCTAGTAATCTTTTTAGTTAGGTTGTTTGTCCAGTATTCACCGGGTATATGCGCATCATGGTAAGTATCTATTTTTTTCAGGGGGTTCTGAAGTAACGTTGCTAATTTTGATTCATCAGCAAGGTTGTCTCCGTTATTTAGACACTCTCGACTAATATCATTTTTTAGTAGAGCCGTTTGGTTCGAGGGGTAGAAATATGTATTTATTGTTATCGTTGCGCGTATAGCTTCAAGTTTATAGCTATTTTTATTCGGCCTAGCGACTAGTTTGATGACATTTTTTTGACGATTTGGTTTATTCTTTATATAAGGGACCGAATAGGTACCAAAGCCTATTACATCTGGATGGCTATTCTCCCACGTGTAATTAGTATAATCCTTTATCGTCGAATGGAAATGAAAATACTGTTGGTCAAGTACTACGGTGGGGTAGGTTATATTTTGGAAAGAATAGAAATAGATATCAATCTCTTGTTTTGCGCCCACATAATTAATTGTAGCAAAATCAAGGGATACTGTTACTTTTTCTGCCTTTGAGCTTGATACAGATGCAGTATATACACCTGATGTTGTGGTTTCTTGCATAATAGCGTGATTTAAAACTCCACCGTTTGAAGTGAGCTTTGGTTTTTTACCTGAAATAAATGCTCCATTTTTATCAACTAATTTTAAGGTTATTGTGGCGTTGTTTTTACCATTACCTTCAACGGAATCGGTATCAACAGATAGCTCACTTTTCCCGCTGTCAAAAACAGGGGCGCCTGCTTGGATGTTGATTACTTTTGTCTCCGTTGTTTTGGCAGTATTATTGATACTAACTGTTAATGTATGCTTTCCTACAATGTTAAACTTAGTGTCGCTTGAATAGATTCTATTGCTATGATCAATCCCTCCTATTGAGGGTAAAGTTTGCTTGTCACTCGATAAAGTAATGTCACTTGGACTGACATTCAAAACATCGTTACCATGTTTATCTTGTAGCTTGATAATTACTGAAACGATCTGTCCAGCTTCCAGGGGGCCAAAAGTGCTTATCACAATGACGTCAACACTCTCTGCGCCTTGCGGAGCCATAAATTCGATCTCGATAGGTTTTATCAAACGGCTAGTATTAACTACCACATCTAATTGATGTTTACCGACTTTTGTCGATTGCCAATTTGTGGTGTATTGCCCGTTAGAGCTTTCTGTCCAAGTGATACTTTCTTCTTTGCGATTATGTCTTAATTGAATATCTTGATTAGCAACATTAATAACACCATTGCCGAACTGATCTTTGAGTTGCAATGTCAGTGGAGTATCCACACCTAATTTGGTGGTTGCTGACATACTTAACTCAACTTTCGCAACATTTTTAGCGCCTTCCAGTGGTTTCACATCAATGTCGATATTTTTTACCTGACCATTTACCTCAATCGATAAAGTGTGTGCTTTAACTTTCTCTAAGGTTATCTGAGCGGCATAGATACTATTGTGTAATGGTGTTTTCACCCACGATGCTTTCGTGGTAATGGTGCTATCAGTATTCTTAAACTGAATATCTTTAGGTGCAACATCTGCTACTTCATTGCCATAGTTATCCAACAAGGTGAGGGTTAACGTAGTGCTTTCACCCGCATTCATTGAAGTTGCCGCAGTGGTTAACATAATCTCTTTAACGTTGTTAGCTCCTTTCAGTGGTTTCACCTCAATGTCGATATTTTTTATCTGACCATTTACCTCAACCGATAAAGTGTGTGTTTTAACTTTTTCTAAGGTTATCTGAGCGGTATAGACACTATCGTGTAATGGTGTTTTCACCCACGATGCTTTCGTGGTAATGGTGCTATCGGTATTTTTGAACTTAATGTCTTTCGATGTAACATCTGCCACTTCATTGCCATAGTTATCCAATAAGGTGAGGGTTAACGTAGTGCTTTTACCTGCATTCATTGAAGCTGCCGCAGTGGTTAACATAATCTCTTTAACGTTGTTAACTCCTTTCAGTGGTTTCACCTCAATTTCGATATTTTTTACCTGTTTATTTATCTCAACCGATAAAGTGTGTTGTTTAACCTTCTCTAGCGTGATTTGAGCCGTATAAACACTATCGTATGATGATGTTTTTACCCACGATGCCTTAGTGGTAATAGTGCTATCTGTATTCTTAAACTGAATATCTTTAGGTGCAACATCTGCCACTTCATTGCCATAGTTATCAAGCAAGGTGAGAGTTAATGTGGTGCTTTCACCTACATTCATTGATGTTTTCGCGCTAGTTAATTTAATCTCATTAACATTGCTAGTACCTCTCAATGCACTCACCGTAATTTCTTTTGCATTAACATTCTTGTTATTAACCGTTGCAGTTAATGTGTGTTTACCCACTTTGGTTAATGGTAAAGTGGCTTTATACACGCCTGCCGATTCCATATTCCAAGCAATACTGCGGCTATCGATAGGTTCTGAGGTATGGCTATCTTTTAACGCAATATCAACTCCAGTAACACCTGTGACTAAGTTGCCATATTGGTCTTTCAGTTCTAAAGTTAATCCAACTTTTTTACCTGCATCAAGCGTATTACTATTTGTGGAAAGTGTTGCGGCTTTCACCACATCTTTTCCGCTTGGGTAGGTGGCTTCTACGGTTTGAATGCGGCTTGGTTGGTTATTGACTGTGGCTTTAAACTGGTAATTACCGACAGTCTCTAACCGTTGTTTGGTGGTATACACGCCATCTTGCTTAGTTGCCCATGTAGCTTTGATAGCTTTACCATTATTGATGAGCTGAATATCACTTGTATCGATATTAATAACACCGTTATCAACGCTATCAGTTAAAGCTAATGTCAATAGCACTTCTTTGCCTGCCTCAATGGTACCTTCATTGGTTTCAAGTGTGCTTTTATAGACCTTACTTGCACCTTTGGCCGGGGTAACCGTTAACTCAAATTTATCGCTGAGTATTTTATCTGCCGCCACTTGAATCGATTGTTTACGCAGTTTATTCATGGTGAGTTCTTGAGTGTATAGTCCACCACTAAGTTCTTTCCATATGGAGGCCGATTGCAAGTCAGTCAATAACGTCAAGTTCGACGATGCCCTAGTCAGTTTGTTACCAAACTTATCTTTTAGACTTACTGTTAGGGTGACTTTCTCTGCTGAATTTACTGTGTTGCTTTTTGCACTATGAGTGATAGATAGGGTGTCTAATGAACCACGCAAACCATCTTTATCATAAGAGCCAATAGGAATTTCTGTTGGTGCGTTGACTTTCCAATCGACTGTTTCTGACTGGCCGTTGACTTCGACGATGATTTTATAGTTACTCATTGTGGCTGGAGGGAGCGGAGCGACATATCTATTTATATTGTTTTTTTCCATAAATATAATGTCTTGTTTTTTACCACCAATTGTTACAGTTATATCGCCACTGCTGATATTTTTAACTGGGTTGTTATAAGCGTCAGTTAAGCTAATGGATAGTGATGATGATTGTCCTGCATCGCTGTTGGCTATCGGTGAAATGGTGATTGTTTTTACAGCATTTTTACCCATAGGTGAATTGACCGTGACAGTGGTCATATCTTTAACCTGATCAATACTCGCAGTGAGTTTGTGATCTCCAACTTCACTGAGTGTGATAGTGGTGGTATAGAGGCCTAAACTATGGACATCTTCATTCCAAGTTGTTGAAATTTCGTTATTACCATTGCTAAGAATAATAGTTTTGTTGTCGATATTGATAACAGGATTATCACTAATATCAGTTACTTTAAAGGTTAGAATAACGTCATCACCTGCGGTGATAGTTTTTAGGCTGGTCGTTAATTTCGCACTGTGTGCATTGTCTTTACCTGCCGATGGCTTCGCATTAATTAATATATTACTGCTTGGTATTAGATTTACAGTGGCTCTCAATGAGTGCATGCCATTCATTGTGATGATGGTCGAGGCGGTGTAAATACCGTTTCCTTTTGATGTCCAGACTAAACCTGTGAGGTTTTTCTTAGTATGCGAATCATTAATGACGATATCATTCGCATTAACTCCTTCAACGCCATTACCCCATTGGTCGGTTAATGTGAGTGTCAGTTCCGTTTTATTTCCCACTATCAGTTGATTGGTACTGGTTTTGAGCTCGACAGTTTTAACATGGGTTGGACCTACTGGTGCGCTGACATTAATCGCCAGTAGTGTATTTGCTCGGTTGTTAACTCGACTGACAAAGGTGTTTTTCCCTTGTTGATGCAATGGGAGCGTGGTGGTGTAAATACCTGCACTTTTCTCTAACCAAGTTAGTTTAGAAACAAGTGTATTGTTATGTTCTAATTGAATGTCGTTGGTTTGTACCTTTTCAACACCATTGCCATGGCTGTCAGTCAGTGTTAATCGTAGTTCGACTGAATCATTCACAGATAATTTACTGTTAATAACGTCTAATTTCACGTTTTGAACGGCAGATTGGCCTTCTGGTGAGCCAACATCAATGTTTTCTTCTTTATTAACACTATTGACTGTCACTGTTAGCGTATCTTTACCCCGTTTTTTCAATAATAGCTCGGTGGTGTAAGTGCCGTCTGCATTGTCTTTCCACACGACGGAACCGGTTTGTTTATGATTGATTACAATACTTGTGCTCTCAATTCCCCTTAAGGTATTGTCAAAATAGTCTTTTAAGGTAACGGTGAGCTTTAATTTATCACTCGTTTTAAGATTAGCCGTTGGGGTAGCTGTGAATAACATTTTCGCCACCACACCACGTTTATTTTGATCGCCGCTACCATTACCATTGATTGCAACTAGGGTGCTCGGTTTTTTGACAGTCCATAGTTTAGGAACTGAATCGTGATTATTGACGGAGACAATAAGGTCATATTTGCCACTTTGTTGGCCTGGTAGTGTGCCAATGTAGTTACCATTAGGTTGTAGAGATACGGGAATTATCAATGTGTTGTTATTACCGACTTTAACTGTTACCTCTTTGATACCTTCGATAGGGTGGCCATTTGAGTCTGCTAGTGAGACCGCTAATGTGCTTTCTGCCCCTGCTATAGGTTCGAGTATAGCGAGGATCTTAATTTGAGTAACTTTGCTGTTGCCTACGGCTTTTTCAACTAGGATACGGAGAGTTTGACTATTGATGTTATTAGCAGTAGCAATTAGCTCATCGTTACCAAGCGTATCTAACAGGAAACTCGCGGTATAAGTACCATCTTGTTTATCTACCCAAGTCACCTTATTTTTTTGGTTATGGG
>NZ_JBQDNB010000004.1:0-131782 GCF_052096715.1 Providencia sp. | reverse complement strand
TTAAGGTGATGGTCAGTTGCAGATTGTCACCTGATTTAAAATCAGTGCTTGGTTTTGTGCTGAGTGTAACACTGTCTACCACACCACGAGCTCCTGATGTACCAGCACCATTTGACGTTGCGGTTACTGTATCTGGAGCTATAACTTGTAGTGTTTCTGGTTTTGATGATTGGCTATTTGCAGTGATAACAATATTGTGTGAACCACTTTGCTGACCTAACAATGTTCCGATATAACTACCATTTGCTTGTTGGGTAACGGCAATTTTTAAGGGTTGTTGCTGACCCATTTTAACGTCAACCTGTGTGATCCCTGTGACTGGGTGACCATTTTTATCCGTCAGGGATACAGTGAAGGTACTTTCGGCACCTGCTGCTACTGGTGCGATATTATTGATATCAATTTTATGGATAGCATTACTGCCTAGCTGTGGCTTGACATCAATAATAATCGTTGGGCTTTGTATCTTATTTGCGGTGATAAATAAATGGTCTTGTCCCAATTGCATTAAGGCTAAGTTGGCCGTATAAGTTCCATCTTTTTGTGCTACCCAAGTGACTTTACCTGTTTGCTTATGGGTGAGTGATTGCGCTAAATCGACGCCAGTTAGTGAGTTATCAAAAGCATCTTTTAATGTAGCCGTTAGCTTTAACGTATCGCCAGACTTCAAGCCTTTGCTTGGTGAAACGGTGAGTGTCGCGGTGTTGACCACACCACGAGAACCTTTTTTACCACTGTTATTGTTGGCTATAGCTGTCGGTGAGGTGACTGTTAAGGTTGATTCAGCAGATTTAACACCGCCAACCGTTACGATGACTTTATGGTCTCCTGATTTTTGGCCAGAAAGGGTACCGGTATAGGTTCCTTTGTTGACGGTTTCAGTGATCTTAAGCAACTCTTCAGCACCATCGATAGCGGCTATTACGTTATTATCTATCCCTGTGATGGGTTGGTTGTTGTCATCAGTAAGTGCCAGTGTTATAGCACTGGTTTCACCAGCGGCTGGTGTAGTGATGCTGTTAATTTTAACTTGTTTGATTTGCGTGGTTCCGGTGGCATTACCGATATTAATAACAAGTGGCGAAGTTGTTATTTGGTTCACTTTTACCGTTAAATTGTCTTGGCCAATTTTTGTTAGTGGCAAAAGAGTGGTGTAGCTACCGTTGTGTTGGTCTGACCAAATAAGGTTGCCAGGTATTTTTTGCTGATGCTGTAACTGAATATTGGAACCATTGAGCCCTTCAAGAGGGTTATCAAAGGCATCTTTGAGTACCATAGATAACTGTAATGATTGGCCTGATTTGAGATTTTTGGTCGATGAAGAGGTTAACTCGATGGTTTTAATGACACCACGTTGATTTTCTACACCACTACCATCCTTTTTATTAACGGGGATCGTTCTCGTCGCTTTTACTATCCAAATTTGTGATGCTATTTTGTTATTGGCATTAACTTCAATGGTATATTTACCCGAATTTTTTGCTGGTAATTCAGCGGTATAAGTACCTTTCTCAGTCAATGAATCCACTAAAGTAATTGCTGCTGATTTTCCATTGATCTTAATTGCAATCTTGCTTGAGATAGTTGTAACGGGATGCTGGTATATATCGCTGGCTTTTACCGTGATAGTTTGCTTTTCACCCGCTTCGCTAGGGCTGATTGTATCAAGTACGATATTGCTGACTTTATTGAAATCAGTCGCATTATTAACTTCAATTTTGGTTATTGGTGTTTTATGGCCATTAATAGACGCAGATAAGTCATTCGAACCTATTTGCGCTAATGGTAAAGCGATAGTGTAAGAGCCATCACCATTGTCAGTCCATTTCAACGAACTTGTCTTATACCCATCGAGAATGATATTGCTTGTGTCGATAGCCGTTAACGGATTATTAAATGCATCAACTAAGGTTACCGTGATATCCAGTTTGTCACCTGATTGCAGGCGTGTGATATCACCTGTAGTCAGGGTAATGTTATTGATAACGCCACGTTCACCACTATTACCCGTTCCGCTTGAATTATTCGAGCTAATTGGGGCCGGTTTTTTCACCTTCAAAGTATCTTTAGCGGAGTTTTGTCCATTCACCGTGGCAGTAATTTTATGGTCACCTGCTTGCAGTGCTGGTAGCGTGATTTCATAAATACCCGGTTTCCCTTCTTTTGCTGGTAGGGTGTGTTTGGTGCCATTAATATCGACAGTGATTTCTTTTTCACCGACAATCGGATGACCATGTTTATCGGTTAATGTGACGGTTATTGTGCTGTTAGAGCCCGCGGCAGGTTGTTCTTTTTTCGTGATGACAACTTTGCTAACCTTGTCTTTCCCGTTGGCATGGTTAACTTGAATTGTCTTTGTAGGTGTTTTATTACCATTAATTGAAGCGATTAAATCTTTTGTGCCAACCTCGGTTAATGTGAGAGTTGTCGTGTAAGCCCCATCACCTTTATCGTTCCAGACTAACGTTCCGTTATATCCTTCAAGTTTGATGTTGTTGGTGTCGAGTTCCGTTAAACCGTTACCAAAGGCATCGATGATAGAGACAGTAATCTCTAACTTATCATCAGACTGTAGGTTAGCGGTATTGCCCGTCATTATGGTAATTTTATCAACAACCCCTTGTTCACCTTTGTTGCCAGTCCCTTTGGGGTTTTTCGGTTTAACTGGGGTGGGTTTTGCTACCACTAATGTATTTTCGATTGAATCTTTGCCATTAACGCTAGCGCTAATGTTGTGGTTACCCGCTTGAAGTGCTGGCAGAGTGATTTCATAAATACCGTCAGTTTTTTCCGTTGCGGCTAGTTTGTGCGGTTGTCCTCCAATATTAACGGTAATTTCCTTTTCACCGATCACTGGGTTGCCATATTTATCTGTCAGCTTGATGGTGAGATTACCCTCTGTACCGGCAGGCGGTGTTTTGATGGTAAGGATCTCGATTTTACTGACTTTATCTGTACCCGTCGCATTACCGACTTGAACTTGTACTATGGGTGTTTTATGACCATTAATGGAAGCGATTAAGCTATTACTGCCCGCTTCAGTTAACGTGATATTGGCTGAGTATGAACCATCACCTTTATCAACCCATGTGAGACTGCCTGCTTTGTGCCCATCTAGGGTGATATTGCTAGTATCAATATCTTTTAATGCATTACCAAATGCATCAGTTAACGTGACGATGACCTCAAGCTTATCCCCTGATTGCAGATGCGTAATATCGCCAGTGGTTATCGCAATTTTATCGATAACCCCTTTTTCACCTTTATGACCAGTACCGTTAGCGTTTTCCGATTTAATCGAGGTGGGTTGTGCGACTACCAATGTGTTTTTAGTTGAATCTTTGCCATTAACGCTAGCACTAATATTGTGGTCTCCTGCGAGCAGTGCTGGCAGTGTGACTTCATAAATACCGGGCTTACTTTCTTTCGCTGGCAGAGTGTGTTTGCTGCCATCAATATCAACAATAATCTCTTTTTCACCAACGACAGGGTGGCTATTTTTATCAGTTAATTCGACAATTAACGTGCTGCTTGAGCCCGCTGCGGGTTGTTCTGTGAGGGTTATTTTAACTTCGCTGACCTTATCTTTACCTGTTGCATTGTTGACATGGATTTGTACAGGAAGTGTTTTCTGGTTATTGATAGATGCGGTTAAGTCATTAATGCCTAGTTCGGTTAATGTGATAGTCGTTGTGTACTTACCATCGCCTTTATCAACCCATGTTAAGGTGTCGCCTTTATGATTACCAATATCTATCTTATTGGTATCTAAACCAACTAATCCGTTACCAAAGGTATCTGAAATAGAAACTGTGATGTCTAATAAATCACCTGAATGTAGATTGCTCGTATTGCCAGTTGTAATTTCTATTTTATCGACAACCCCTTGTTCACCTTTTTGCCCCGTACCGCTAGGGTCTTTAGGTTGAATAGGTTGCGGTTTGTCGACAATCAGTAGCTCTTTTGGTGACTCCTCACCGTTAATTGTGGCCGAAATACTATGGTTACCCGCATGCTGCCCACTAATAGTGGTTTCATAAATTCCTGGGGATTTTTCTGTCACAGGTAAGATGTGAGGCTTTCCATCAATATTGATAGTGATTTCTGTTTCGCCGACGACAGGGTTACCATTTTTATCGGTTAATTCGATGGTGATGGTGCTATCTGCTCCTGCGGTAGGTTTGGTGATATTTGTAATTTCGACTTTATTAATATTGATGGTGCCAGTAGCATTATTGACTTGTATTTGCGTTTGTGGACTTGTAGTGCCATTGATTGAGGCGGTTAAATCTTTATTACCAACGTCGGTTAACGGTAAGGTGGTGGTGTATGAACCATCTTTATTATCCGTCCAATGCAAAGAATCCCCTTTGTGATCGCCAATATTGATATTATTGGTATCTAAACCAGATAAACCATTATCAAATGCATCGGTGATCGTCACCGTGAGCTCAAGCGTATCGCCTGATTGCAAACCATGGCTTTTATTTGGGGTAATAATGATGCTGTTAATAACACCTTGTTCACCTTTTGGACCTGTACCGTTAGGATTCGCCGGCGATATCGGTTTAGGCGGTTCAATGATCATGGTTTCTGATGGTGAGACTTGGCCGTCAACGGTTACAGTTACTGTTGGTTTCCCCATTTGTTGTCCCGGCAAGCTGCCGATATAAATTCCACTACCTGGATGGGTCTCGGTAATGATAACGGGTGTTTCTGTACCATCGATATTCACCATGACTGTGCCATCAGCTCCTGACACAGGGTTACCATGGGTATCCGTTAACGAAATGGTAATAGTACTATCATCCCCAGCAGCGGCTTGCGAGATATCCGTAATGACAACATGTGCTAATTGACCGAAGACAAAATTGACGGTTGCAGTGACATTCTGCTCATTGAGGCTCGCTGTGATATTGGTTGACCCAGCAATCAGGGTGCTTACGTCAACTTCGGTGTTACCTTGTTCATCACTAGGATTAACTTGTGTCACCGTGGCATTTTTCGAGTCAAGATGCAGCATAACCCCTTTAATCGGATGGTTATTGTTATCGGTGATATGGAAGTTGATTTTATTTTTTGCTTTTCCATCGGCAACGGCGTTATCACTGATTATATTGAAAGCATTAATATGAGCTTGTTGGGTATCGGCGATAAAGACAAAAATAGACTCAATTGGCGTACCTTTGCCCGCTGTGGCTTGAATACGATGCTCGCCTGTGACCAGAGAAGTGAACTGAATTGATGCTTCACCTTTCATGTTAGTGACAATGTCATATTTTTGTTTAGTGGTTGATTTTGCCGCCTGCATTTTTTTAAATAGGTTGCTAAAAGCCATACTTGAAGAGGTGGCTTTTTGGGTCACTAATTTGAGTTCAGGGGGCAAAGTAAAAGTAACATTGGCATTTGGCGCTACATTACCAAGGGGATCTCTGGCAACGATAGTGAGGGTGTTAACATCCTGACCATTGGCTAACGTATTGCCTTTTTGAGTGATTTCGTTTTGACGAATAGATAATACGCCCGAATTGGTCACTTCAATCAGTGTTGTTGCTTGTGGTGAAATATTTCCTTTGGTGTCTGATGCGGTTACCGTGAGTCGATAGAGGTTGATTTTTTGCCTTTCTTGCTCAGTCATCGCGACTTTGTAGGAAGGTAATTTGATTTGCGTTGCGGTACCATTGAGGTTGATTTTTCCGCCTGCACTTAGAAATTCAGGGGCTTGTACCACAAGGTTATCTAAAGGATATTTGGTTGTTAATGCATTGATTATTGGTAACTCATCTCCAGATTGTCCTTGAATTTTTGCAGGCAATGAGAGGGATATGAGCGTTTTTTTCTGATATTCCAACACAATGTTATTATTGCGATTAACAAAATCATAGCGATTACCCATTAGGCGGCGTGAGTCACCCACTTTGGTCGGATCAAGCTGCTCAGCTAGGGTTTTACCCAATGCCCACGTAAATTGAACTTTGGCGCTAGTTTCACTTAATTTACCGCTGATTTTGTGCTCTGCGTTTAGGGTAACGAGTGAGAATGGGGTCCAGTTAACGCCAACAGTGGTGGCGAGTGGGTCTTTTTGGCGTTTATCTTTGCCAAATAGGGCGACATCATCGCCGAAATACTGCTCAAATTTCAGGTTTCCGCCAATATTAGGATAAGACGGTAACCAACCTTCGGCTTGTAGATCCCATCCATTGGCAGGACGTGCATTATAATCGTTATCTAATTCTGATGCGCTACGCCATGAAGACGTGCGCATATAAGTATTGGCGCTAAGTTTTAAAAAGTCTTGTGCATATTCTGCGCCAAAACCTAAGCGTGAGTGATAGCGAGATAAATCATGGTCAAAAAAGGCATTGACGCCCATCATGCGCTCAGGAGTAAAGTGACGCACACCAATACCATTATTGGTTTGTAATCGGCCATCAGTGCGGTGAATGTTATGTTGGCTAAAGAGTAATAAATCAGGTTGGTCATACCAAGGAACTAACCAATCTAATTGGGTATTTTTAATGGACAGTTTTTTGTCTACGTCAACACTGAACTTGGCATTACCTGTTTTCGATAGCCAACGATTGATTTCGTTAGTTGCAGTATGTGTTACTTTATTGCGTGCATAATCTTGCGCCATATCGGCAAGGTCTTTAGTACTTTTTTTATCTGCAATAAAGTGTGCTGCACTCTGACTATATTCAGCGATAAATTGCTCAACTTTATGATCATCAGTAGGTGCTGAATCACTACCCAGTGTTGGCAGTTCATCGGGACTTAGCATTTTTGCATAGCTCGGTGTGATTGGTACAATCACCGAAGACCAAATTGCCGTAAATAGCACAAAGCCGTTTGAGAGCTTGTGTTTCAGTGTTGGCTTTTGTGTTGACGTAGCGGGGTTCATTCAATTCATTCCTAGTTTTAATATTAACGTGGCTATTGTGGAATGCTTATATAGGTAAGAGCTTGTGAATTAGTTTGACTTAAACAGAAGCCAAATTTTCAATAAGGAATAACGCGGAATTGACGACGTTTATTGATAAGCGTGAAAACGCGTAATAAAAATGCATTTGAAACAGATTTAATTCGTTTTGGAAAAGACCTTACCTTAATGAAAACAATAAGATAATTAATGGATTTAAGTTTGAAAGCGATGTAGGTATATGGTCTTAAATAACCATTAAAATGAATGATTTCATCGGTATGATAATCAATTTCGTCGGTGTTAGAAGAAACCTTGTATAGGTGAGTTTCGGATGAAAAAAAGCCCCAATGAAGGGGCTAAAGATTAAATAAGTTATGCCTATGTTATTAGTTTTACCGCGATTCAATTTTTTGGAACAGCTGGTTTAATAAACTCCACGGTGAGTATTTTTGGGGTGTTGGCTTATTTATCGGCTGTCTAAGTTGTGTACCTGTATAAGGATGGCGGGCCTGTTGGGATTCAGTGAGTGTGGTATTCGCTGAGGTCCCTGAAATAAAGTTAACCTGAGCCGTTGTCGTACTGCCATTAACGGTTGCAATAATATCAATTGGGCCTGCGACTAAGCTGCTAATTTCTATTTCCGTATTGCCTTGTTCATCGGTTAGTTTCGTTGGAAAGATAATGGCGTTTTTAGCTTCAAAATGTACGAATGCACCTTTGATAGCTTGCCTATTGTTATTTACGATATGAAACTTAACTTTATTTTTCGCTATACCATTGGCGACTGAATTATTTTGCAGTATTCGGGTACTGCTAATAAATGATTGCTCAATATCGGGCTTAAAGTTGAACATCTCTTCAATTTCTTCTCCATGGCTCGAGCTCGCTTTAATCATATAGTCCCCAGCGATGAGTGCAGTAAACTCAATAGATGCCTCCCCTTTACTATTTGCGACAATATTTTGCTTTTGTTCTGAGACGGATTTCGCTGCTTGGGTTTTCCACATGAAATGATTGAATAAAGAGCGATATTCATCATTTTTTTGGCTCACGGATTTGAGGCCATTTGGTAAGGTAAAAGTCACTTTGGCATTGGGAACAATGTGTCCAAGTGTATCTTTAATCACCACAGAGAATGTATTGGCATCTTTTCCATTGGCTATTGCATTATTCTTTTTAAAAGCACTTTCATGACTGATAGAAAGGGCACCTGTATCGGTGACTTCTATTAGGGTTTCCGCTTTCGGTGAAACATTACCTTTGGTGTCATAAGCTGTTACTGTGAGGCGATAAAGATTATGTTTTTGATTCTCTAATTTATTGGCCGCGATTTTGTAAGAGGGTAATTTTATTGAGCTCGCGGTGCCATTAAGTGTCAGAACCCCGCCCGCTGCAATTAATTCAGGAGCTTCTATGATGATTTTCTCAAGGGGATATTCGGTCGTTAAATTTCGAATAATAGGGAGTTCTTGCCCAGTTACACCTTGAATAATTTTGGGCAAGGACAATGAAATCAGCGTGTTCTTTTGGTATTCCAAAACAATGTTGTTATTACGGTTAACAAAATCATAGCGGCTATTGGAGATATGACGGGTGGCCGCAACTGCTGAGGTATCAAGATGCTGTGCTAGGCTCTTGCCTAATAACCAAGTGAATGCAATTTTTGCATGTGTTTCATTTTTACCCCCATTTCCCATGCGATGCTCCGTATTGAGCGCAAGCAGCGGGAAGGGTGACCAGTTGATTCCGACGGTGGCGGCTATTGGATTTTTTTGGCGTTCATCTTTGCCAAATAAAGCCACATCATCGCCGTAATACTGTTCTAGTTTTAAGTTAGCGCCGAGATTTGGATAACTGGGCAACCAACCTTCGGCTTGTAGATCCCAGCCGTTGGCAGGGCGGGCATTATAATCGTATTCTAATTCAGATGCACTGCGCCAAGAAGATAACCCTAAATAGCTATTTGCACTAATTTTGAGGTAATCCTGTGCATATTCTGCACCGAATCCTAAGCGTGAATGGTAATGGGATAAGTCATGATCAAAAAAAGCATTCAACCCCATCATATCATACTATCTTGATTAAAGCGACGTAAACCAATGCCGTTATTCATCTGTACTCGGCCATCGGTGCGATGAATACTATGTTGGGTAAAGAGTAGTAAATCTGGTTTATCATACCAAGGGACTAACCAATCTAGCTGAGAGTTTTTAATGGATAGTTTTTTATCAAGGTTAATACTGAGTTTGGCGTTGCCTGCTTTAGATAGCCAATGGGTAATTTCATCAGTGGCAGCATTGGCAGCTTGATTGCGTACGTACTCTTGGGCCATTTCAGCTAAGTTTTTGGTGTTTTTTTCTTCAGCGGAAAAATTTGCTGCATTTTGGCCATATTCAGCTAAAAAACGTTCAGTGCTATCTTCAGGCTGAATCTCTTCGAATTGAATTGCATCGCTACCTAATGTAGGCAGATCTTCTAAATTGAGCATTTTGGCATAGCTCGGCATGGCTGGCACAATAGCAGCAGACCAGATAGCGGTAAATAATACAAAGCTATTTGATAGTTTTAATTTCAATGTTGACGAAGAGGGGCCCATCGGATTTATTCCTGATATCAATATTAACATTGCTATTGTTGAATATTTATATAGGTAAGAGCTTGGGAATTAGTTGGACTAATTGAGAAGGGAAATTGAAACTTTGGAATAGTTCAGAATTGGCAACTTTAATTAACAACAGTAACATATTAAATATAAAGCGGATAAAATAGACAGATTATTAATTGGAATTAATCTTACTCAAATAAAAACAATGCGTTAAAGAAGGAAATTATGGAATTAACTTTTTTAGGAACCAGTGCCGGAGTACCGACAAAGCAACGTAATGTCACTAGTATGATATTAAATTTAGTCGGTATTCGAAAAAGTTATTGGCTGTTTGATTGCGGCGAAGGTACGCAACACCAAATATTGAATAGTGAGTTTAAAATACCCAGAATTGATAAAATTTTTATTACTCATTTACATGGAGACCATATTTTTGGTCTACCCGGTTTATTATGTAGTCGCTCAATGAGTGGCTCAACTGACCCATTAACCTTATATGGCCCAAAAGGGCTGAAGCAATATATTGAGACGGCACTTTTGATTAGTGCATCTTATCTCACCTATCCATTGGATATTGTGGAGATTACAGCTGGACAATTATTTGATGATGGTGAATTGATTGTTACGGCATATTCTTTAGATCATCGTGTGGAGTGTTATGGATATCGTATCGAGGAACACCCTAAAAATGGCATGCTTAATGCGATAAAACTGGCTAATGATGGTATTCCTCGAGGTCCGTGGATGCAGGCGCTTAAAGCCGGAGAAACCATTACTTTGGACGATGGCCGAGTGATTAATGGCGCTGATTACCTTGGCGACCCGATAGCCGGCAAAGTGATTGCTATCTTCGGTGATACTGAACCAACAGCGCAGGCAGTATTATTAGCGAAAGACGCTGATGTGATGGTGCACGAAACTACACTTGAATCTGCATTTGAAGCCAAAGCTAATGAACGGGGTCACTCGACAACTTGCCAAGCAGCCCAGCTAGCACGAGATGCAGGGGCTAAACGTTTCATCGCCACCCATATCAGTGGTCGATACAGTGAAAAAGATATTCCTATGCTGTTAGCCGAATGTCAGGCTATTTTCCCCGCGACAGAAATCGCAGTGGATTATTTAACCGTGAAAATTTGACATTTTTTTCTGCAGAATTGAGAGGATGTCAATGTGAGCTTTTTGTTATTAGTCATAGGGTATGTATTGGTTTTGATCGCTGTTCATTAAATCAATTAATTTATGATTAACAAAAAGTTTTTCTCTTCCTGATTGAATTTCATTTAATACATTAATATCGCAAAGTTTTTTTAAGTAATCAGATGCGGTTTGTCTTTTTGCTATATTTTTATCAACTAAGTTTTTTATTCGGCAATAAGGTTGTTCGAAAATACACTGTAGTAATTCATAACTGTAGATATCATTATGTGTATTTCTAATATGCAAAGCGGTGTGATCCATTAATGTGCGAATTGTATTTATTTTATCAACTGTCCACCTTGATGTGTGCTCAACAGCAGATAGGATATATAAAACCCAAGACTCCCAATCTTGCTCTTTAGTGACGTTCAATAGGTGAGAGTAATAGTCGTTTCTATTTTTAATGATGTAACGACTTAAATAGATGATAGGTAAGGTTATTAATTTTTTCTCGATTAAAAAGAGTATGTTTATAACTCTTCCTGTACGGCCGTTACCGTCGGTAAAAGGGTGAATTGCTTCAAATTGATAATGGGTAATCGCGAGCTTTACTAAAGGGTCTAAATCATCCTCTTGGTGGATAAACTTTTCCCAATTAGTGAGAAGCTCGATAATTATTTGTTCACCTAGTGGTGGTGTATAAATAACTTCTCCCGTTACTTGATTTTTTAATGCTGTTCCCGGTAATTTTCTGATATCCATTCGTGTATTTTTAATCGTATTACAGACCGTTAGGGCTGTATTTGCGCACAATGGTCTATTTTTTAAATCTGTATAACCTTCGTATAGCGCAGTTCTATAGCGAAGCGCTTCTTTAGTCATTGGGTCTGCATGACTATCTTCATTGACATACTGAAAAAGTTTATCGGTAGTTGTCACGATATTTTCAATTTCGGAGCTGTCTTTAGCCTCAAGGATGGGAATGAGATTAATGAGTAAATTTTGATTGGGTAATAATTCACCAGCTTGTCTAAGACCTTCAAGCGCGGTTCTTGCTTGTATGCATGCTTTTAATACTTTTTTTGTTTCAATAGCTTGGTAAGGGGGTAATAAGGGGAGGTTATTATAGGGTTGTGCAGGATTCCACATAATATATTTCTCAATCATTTTATATAAACAGTATGAAGTTGAATTTACCACTTTATATTTAACGTGTCGAAAAATATCCTAAAAATGTACATAATTGAAAGATATGTTGATTGTATCGACACATCAATAAAACGTGTCGAAAAAGAGCCTTACAACGTACATGTTTGGACATTATGTCGATTGTATCGACACATCAATAAAACGTGTCGAAAAAGAGCCTTAAAACGTACATGTTTGTACGTTATGTCGATTGTATCGACACATTAATAAAA
Organism: Providencia sp.; assembly: GCF_052096715.1. NCBI lineage: Bacteria > Pseudomonadati > Pseudomonadota > Gammaproteobacteria > Enterobacterales > Morganellaceae > Providencia > Providencia sp. Next base: position 119,694 of record NZ_JBQDNB010000004.1, on the reverse strand, counting down.
CGTGTCGAAAATTAGCTTAAAAACGCACATATTATTTTTCTAATAGATGATTTTCACAAAACCATTTCGGCAGTAAGCTTCATATTCATCAGATAACTGCCGATTGGTTACAACGACATCAAACTGAGACAGCTCGCCCATATTGGCTGTGGCTACTTCATCAAATAAGTTGTATTGCACTAATAATATTTTACGAATGGATTTCTCCATCGCTTTTTTCTTCATTGGTAAATCATCAATGTTATAGCAGGTGACTCCATAGGTACTGTGTACACCAGATGCAGAGATGAATGCTTTTTTAGGATTTATTGAATCAAGAAGGGATGGCAAGGTTGGGCTATAAAATGAATCACTTTTAGGACGATATTCACCGCCACATAAAAGGGCAGTGGCATTTTTTTTCTGACTTAAAGCAAGAAAAACGTTATGAGAGTAACAAATTCCTGTGAAATTTATTTCATCAGGGATAAGCGAAATTAGTGTAGCCATTTCAATGCCGTTATCAAAAAAGATCACATCATCATCGGTGACCATACTGGCGGCTAAATTGGGTATATACAATTCTTCAGTTTGATCTGGCGTGAAAACATCTGCTTGCGGCTCATTGGTGGCAAGTGTGCCAGGTTGTGTGACAGAAACAATATAACCCCCAAGCAGAGACATGGGGATAGGGCCTTCAGTATCAGCACCTAAATCTCGACGGATTGTCATTTCAGAGACTTCAAGTATACGGGCCGCTTCTTTAAGATGAATGCGTCCTGAACGTTTCAGACATTCACTTAAGCGGCGAAGGCGTTCTTTTTGTTTTGTTTCTATCACCGATCCATCCTTTTTATAACGGCGCGGACTTGCCGCGCCACACCGTTTAGTAATCACTTGGTGTTGTATTGTCTCCGGTTACAATCGAGACACTCGCACTTGCGCCAACACGGTTAGCACCCGCTTTAATCATTTTGATTGCGGTTTCACGGTCACGAACGCCACCTGATGCTTTAACACCAATTTCATCACCAACCACTTTACGCATTAATGCAACATGGTGCTCAGTGGCACCCATTGTACTGAAACCTGTTGAAGTTTTCACAAAACCGACTTTAATTGTGCGGCAAATTTCACAAACTTGTGTAATTTCTTCATCAGTTAACAGACAATTTTCTAAAATAACTTTTAATGTTGCTTTACCACAAGCCGCAAATACTGCTTCAATATCTTTGCGAACGAATTCTAAATCACCACTTTTTAGCATACCGACATTGATAACCATGTCGACTTCATCAGCGCCACGGCGAACTGCTTCAGCAGCTTCAAATGCTTTTGCTTCTGTTAAACAAGCGCCTAACGGAAAGCCTACCACACAGCAGACCTTAACATCGCTATTTTTTAAGCATTCACTCGCTAAAGGAACGTTAGCCGTATTCACACAAACTGATGCAAAATGATGTTCTGCGGCTTCTGCACATAGCTGTTTGATGTCACTCACGGTAGCATTAGCAGCAAGTAGAGTGTGGTCAATATATTTTGCTAAATCTTGCATTTTTAAACCTTCCTATATAAATGTGGATTAGGTAACAAAGAATGATGAAATGTTGCAGATATAACACTTGTACATTCGTTATTCGAGATCTTAATCACAAATGATATTATTGCAACATGATAGTGTTGCTATCATATCATTATGTGATTTATTTAACACGAGGGACATTATGGATATAGCAGTTATAGGCTCAAATATGGTCGATTTGATCACTTACATCGATCAGATGCCAAAAGAAGGCGAAACATTAGAAGCGCCAGCGTTCAAAATTGGTTGTGGTGGGAAAGGGGCTAATCAAGCGGTTGCCGCTGCGAAGCTTAACTCAAAAGTGATTATGTTAACAAAAGTGGGCGATGATATTTTTGCCGATAATACCATTCGTAATCTTGAGTCCTATGGCATCAATACGCGCTATGTTGAAAAAGTACCTTGTACATCAAGTGGTGTCGCGCCCATTTTTGTCAATCAAAACTCATCTAACAGTATTTTGATTGTGAAAGGTGCCAATAAATTTTTGTCACCAGAAGATATCGAACGTGCAGCTGAAGACTTAAAAAAATGTAAGTTAATTGTATTGCAGCTTGAAGTACAACTTGAAACTGTTTATCACGCTATCGCATTCGGCAATAAAAACGGTATTCCTGTTTTACTTAATCCTGCACCTGCTCAGCGTACTTTAGATCTTGATTTTGCTTGCCGTTGCGATTTCTTTGTTCCTAATGAAACTGAACTGGAAATTTTAACCAATATGCCAGTTAACACTATGGATAATGTTCGTCGTGCAGCGCAGTCTCTTCTCGACAAAGGGTTGAAAAATCTTATTGTGACATTAGGTGAAAAAGGCGTGTTGTGGATGACGCGTGACAGTGAGTTGTATCTTCCTGCGATTGAAGTGAACGCCATTGATACGAGCGGCGCTGGCGATGCTTTTATCGGATGCTTTGCACATTATTATGTACACACGGGCAATATTGAAGAAGCACTGAAAAAAGCGGTGATGTTTTCTGCATTTAGTGTGACAGGAAAAGGCACCCAATCGTCTTATCCAAGTATTGAGCAGTTTAGTGAGTTTGTTCAACTTAATAGCTGATATTCGTTATCTTTCAGATGCAGATTTCGGTATCTCTTACCGACTTCTTGCACTTGAATGATTTTGAGTAAACACCGACTGAACTCAAATGCTGCCAATAGAGCAATAAAGCAGGGTTCAGTGGGTTAATATTATAACTATACACACATAATTCGGGATGCATGTAGGTGGCAAGTGAAACAATTCGATAAGCATACATTATTAAGTATGTGACTCGGAGGGATAAGTGCAGCCAACGATCAAGCATCTGGAAGTATGATAAGTATATAAGGGTACCCTATGAACATTAATAAGATCACTCAGCTACCTGATGGTTACCTGAGTAAGACACCTCTATTTCAATTTATCCTACTGTCTTGCCTTTTTCCGCTATGGGGATGTGCTGCGGCACTAAATGATATTCTCATCACTCAGTTTAAAAGTGTTTTTGAACTGAGTAACTTTGCTTCTGCGTTAGTACAAAGTGCCTTCTATGGTGGTTACTTTTTGATAGCGATCCCTGCGTCATTAGTGATTAAAAAAACCAGTTATAAATACGCCATTATGGTTGGGCTTATTCTTTATATCGCAGGTTGTTCCTTATTTTTCCCTGCTTCTCACATGGCTACCTATACCATGTTTTTAGCTGCAATATTTGCGATTGCTATTGGTTTGAGTTTCCTTGAAACCGCAGCGAACACATACAGTTCAATGATTGGTCCAAGGGAATATGCCACATTACGTCTTAATATTAGCCAGACTTTTTACCCAATTGGTGCCGCGGGCGGTATTTTGTTAGGTAAGTATTTAGTGTTCTCTGAAGGGGATAGCCTGCAAAACCAAATGGCGGGCATGAATCCAGAGCAACTCCATGCATTTCGCTTGGAGATGTTAGAAAATACCCTTGAGCCATATCGTTATATGATTATGGTGCTAGTGGTCGTAATGGCATTGTTTTTAATCACTAAATTCCCTAAATGTAAAGTTGCTGAGACTAAAGATCATAAACGCCCATCAGCCATGGACACATTAAAATATTTAGCAAAAAATAGCCGTTTCAGAAAAGGCATTATTGCTCAGTTTTTATATGTGGGAATGCAGGTAGCGGTTTGGTCATTCACTATTCGTTTAGCGCTCGAAATGGGTGATATTAATGAACGTGATGCATCTAACTTTATGGTGTATAGCTTCGCGTGCTTCTTTATTGGTAAGTTTATCGCTAATATTTTAATGACACGTTTTAATGCTGAAAAAGTATTGATTATTTACTCAGTAATTGGCGCGTTATTCCTCATTTATGTTGCCTTTATTCCTAGTTTTACTGCGGTATACGCAGCGGTTATGGTGAGTATTCTATTTGGACCTTGCTGGGCAACTATTTACGCTGGCACATTGGAAACGGTTGATAACGAACATACTGAAATGGCTGGTGCCGTGATTGTGATGGCAATTGTTGGTGCCGCAGTTGTACCTGCCATTCAAGGCTACGTTGCCGATGTACTACATTCCTTACAACTTTCATTCCTAGTTTCTATGTTCTGTTTTGTCTATGTCGGTATCTATTTTGTTAGTGAGCGTCGTTTCAAAACAAAACAATTAGCGAAATAATAGATTTAATAAATCTTGGGTAGGTTTACCTGCCCAAATTCACCTAACTAAACCGTGAGTATGAAAATGAATACAATAATTCCGCTTCACAAACGCTTATTTACGGAAAAGTCGTCATTAATTTTGAAAAATAACCAGTTTTCTGTCACTGCATTTACTTATAGCAGTGGTGTTGAAGGACTGAGAATTGAAAACCAACAAGGTTATTTAACTATTTTACCATTTTTAGGCCAAATGATTTGGGATGCAGAATTTTGTGGCCAAAATCTGAAAATGGAAAATATGTTTTCAGAGCCTAAACGCGTTCCAACGGTTATTGAAACTTATGGCTGTTTTGCTTTTCATTCAGGTTTAATCAGTAATGGCTGCCCATCACCAGAGGACACCCACCCACTACATGGCGAAATGCCTTGTGCATCAATGGATAATGCATGGCTTGAGATTAATGAAACTAGCATTCGTATTTGTGGTGAATATGAGTATGTGATGGGTTTTGGACATCACTATCGTGCTGCACCATCAGTATTATTAAATGCGGGTAGTTCATTATTTGATATTCATATGTCAGTCACTAATCTGGCGTCTGTCCCTATGCCGCTACAATATATGTGTCATATGAATTATGCCTATGTAGATAACGCATCACTGAGTCAAAATATCCCAGAAAACGCAATAAGATTGCGTGAGTCTATACCGGGGCATGTTCACCCAACTCAGCAGTGGTTAGATTTTAATGAATCATTGAAGTCTGGTGATATTAAATTAAATCAGCTCAACCAGCCGCAGATGTGCGACCCTGAAATTGTCTTTTTTATGGATAATTTGGCTCAGTATACCGCAGAGCCTGAGTTTAAGATGACATCACCAGCAGGTAATACCTTTGTGACACGTTTTAAATCTAATGAGCTGAACTATGCAACTCGTTGGATTTTATATAATGGCGACCAAAAAGTGGGTGCATTTGTTCTTCCTGCGACTTGTCGTCCTGAAGGTTTTCTTGCTGCCAAAAATAATCAAACATTAATTTGGTTAGATGCTGGTGAAAATCGTCAATTTACTGTGACAACAGGTGTTGAAAGTTAAGGTTATTCTCTGTGCAAACAGGTAGTTATAAATAGATGGTCATAAACTGCTTGTTTGCTCGGAATTAAAATAATTCATCAAGTAAAATATAGTAACGGATTTTATCCCAGTCAGGGGTTAAATTAAGTTCATCGAATAATAAATTTGTATAATTATTGATGGATTTATTGGATGGAAGGTCATGTAAGATACTACGATAACAGAGTGCAATGTCTTGATAGACATCTGATAAACCCGCTCTCCCCAAATCGATAAAACCTGAAATGTCATTGTTCTCGATAAATATATTAGGGAAGCAATAATCGCCATGAGAAAAGACTAATGTTTCACTAGGACGATTATCTTTTAACCACATTAATAGCGCCGCTGGATCAGCAAAACCCTCTTCGCCATAAGTGCCAGTTTCGGCATCTTCAATGTCACATAAACCTTGTTCAATTCGTTTTTGTGCCAGTTCAAGCTTATAATTTAAATCGCAGAGAAAGGGGCAATCCTGAGTATCGAGCACCCATAACTTTTTTAAGCCTTGGGCAAGTGTTTTAATTAATACATCTGGCTGTTGCAGAAATTGTTTATCTTCAGCCATTTGTCCATTCAAACGACTCATCAATAAGTATTGATGAGTATCACTATAAGCGGTTTCAATAATATTTGGGACAGGCAGCTTCCCTTGAAGCCAACTCATTACCTTATATTCTTGCTGAGATTCTTCATTGATTGTTTCAATTTTTAACACACAATCTGAAAAAAGATATAAATCAGATGCTGATAGCCCAACTACGCTTTTTTGATAGGGGCGGTTATTGATGATTTTTTGAATAGCCGGAGGTACAGAAATAATGTGCGTCATATTATTAATGCTTAATAGTATTTATTGTGGATAACAATAGATAAAGACTAACATTATTTTATGAAGAGATTAGCTTTATTGCTGCTTTGTTCATGAGTGATTAGCCATTTTTAAGTTAAATAATTTGCTGAGTGATCCCATTGATTCATGATCTAAAACGTTATTGATAATTATTGGGAAAATTATATTTATAATTGTTATCTTAGTGACAAGATTTATAAATTACAGCATATAGCAAATGTAAGTTGACTAAAATAATACCATTAGAATGAAGTCATAGGGCGATTAAGTATGATAGAAACACTACTCGAAAAATATGCAGTGGGCATGACGATTATTGCTGTTGGTCTCGCATTATTTGTTGTTTTCGAGGCGATGAGTAAAAGACATAAGCATAAACGAAAAAGTATTTTAGTGCATGTCATCCAAACTGCTGTTTTATGTGCAATTGTGGTGGTTGCTGCTCAATATTTGGATATGGCTTCTAGTGATTTTGATTTAACGTTTATTTCTACACCACTAGTTAATTTTCTGACAACTGCGTTAATTGCATTGATTTTAATGCGAAAACTATTTCAACTCGCTAATCGGTTAGAGAAAAAACAGATTAAAAAAGGCAGCGACCCTACCTCTGCCCGTATTGTTGCACGTGTGTTTAAAACTGCGGTTTTTGTCCTCATCATTTTATTGTTTGGTGAGCATTTTGGCATGAGCTTGTCAGGGTTGATGACATTTGGGGGAATTGGCGGTATTGCTATTGGTATGGCCGGTAAGGATGTCCTGAGTAACTTTTTTTCAGGGTTAATGCTCTACTTTGATAGGCCATTCAACATTGGTGATTGGGTGAGTTCACCAGATAGAAATATAGAAGGTACTGTTGTGGAAATTGGCTGGCGGATCACAAAAATTGTCACGTTTGACCACCGCCCGCTTTATATTCCTAACTCGGTATTTTCATCTATTAGTGTGGAAAACCCAGGACGCATGACTAATCGTCGTATTAAAACTGAACTGGGTTTACGTTACGAAGATGCCGATAAAATGGGTGCGATTGTAGATGAAATTCGTACCATGCTACAACAAGATGAAAACATTGATACGGGGCAAACGTTATTAGTGTATTTCGATGCATTTGCTGATTCATCATTGAATATTATGGTGTATTGTTTTACAAAAACCACCGTGTGGTCAGAATGGTTGGCGGCTCAGCAAGTGGTCTATTTAAAAATTATTGAAATAGTTAAACGCCATGGTGCCGACTTTGCTTATCCAACACAGACTCTGTATATAGAAAAAAACAACTAACGTCCCAATCACCTTAAATCAGCCGACTAATAAACTGTTTAATGATTATTTACTAGTCGGTTAATCTGATAATTTATTTTTTAATGGTATTTATTTCTAATGAAGTGAGCAATAACCCTTAGGATTTTTATGCTATTAACCAGTGGCTTATAAAAAATAATTCGCTTAATCAATCTTGAATATTTTTGCATTCATTCTGTTAATTCCAATCTTGTTATCTATCAAGTATATTGACCGCCTCTTTTCCTCAGCTAACCAAGAGCCAGACTGCTATGAAAACAATCAATGTGGCATGTAGCCAGGGGGTCGCAACCTATTTCACTGATGAATTTCAGTGGGTAGATATTCGCGATGCGCAGTTCAACAATATTGCCGCTGTAGTGCTATCTGAACAAGATGCTAATCAAGGGCTGTGGAAAAGGGTTGCTGAAAGTAAGCTCAGTATTCCGCTGTTTATTATTAGTGATAAACAGCTACCAAATAATGAAAAAAAACCACCATATTTGACAGCATTATTGCTACCCGCAGTTGCTGCTCGTGATGAAAATAGCCAACAGTTGCTTGATGCTGCAAATCAGTATCTTGAACAGTTATTACCGCCATTTTTTGCACGAATGATGGATTATGCTGCGGGACATAATGTGACTTTTGCTTGCCCTGGTCACCAAGGCGGGCAATTTTTCCGCCGTCACCCGACGGGAGAACAGTTTTATCAATTTTATGGTGAAAACTTGTTTCGTACGGATTTATGTAACGCAGACGTCGCTATGGGAGATTTACTTATCCATGAAGGTGCGGCAAAAGAGGCTCAAAAATTCGCCGCTCGTGTATTTAATGCAGACAAAACTTATTTTGTTCTAAATGGAACCTCCTCATCAAATAAAGTGGTACTTAATGCTTTATTGACGCCGGGTGATCTCGTATTGTTTGATCGAAATAACCACAAATCAAACCATCATGGGGCGCTTATTCAAGCCGGTGCGACCCCCGTTTATCTTGAAACTGCACGTAATCCGTTTGGTTTTATTGGTGGTATTGATGCTCATTGCTTCGATGAAAATTATTTACGTCAGTTGATAACTGATGTAATGCCTGAAAAATCTACTGCTGTCAGACCATTTCGGTTGGCTGTAATCCAACTTGGTACCTATGATGGAACTGTCTATAACGCAAGGCAAGTAGTTGATAAAATAGGTCATTTATGTGACTACATTTTATTTGATTCTGCTTGGGTTGGTTATGAACAATTCATTCCGATGATGCGCCAATGTTCGCCATTATTACTTGAATTGAATGAAAATGATCCGGGTATTATGGTGACACAATCAGTACATAAACAGTTAGCCGGTTTCTCTCAAGCATCTCAAATTCATAAAAAAGATAATCATATTAAAGGGCAAGAGCGTTTTGTTTCCCATAAAAAGCTTAATAATGCTTTTATGATGCACGCCTCAACAAGCCCGTTTTACCCATTGTTTGCATCGCTAGATGTTAATGCCCGTATGCATCAAGGGGAAGCGGGGGAAATGATGTGGATGGATTGTGTGATGCAAGGCATAGAAGTTAGAAAATCAATTATTAAGCATTGTCGTTATTTCAGGCCTTTTGTGCCTGAATTCGTTGACGGTTTACCGTGGCATGAATATTCAACCGAGCAAATTGCATCGCAGCAGCGTTTTTTTAATTTTATTCCTCATGAACGTTGGCATGCTTTTGATGGCTATGCACAAGATCAATATTTTGTTGATCCGTGTAAATTGATGCTGACGACACCGGGTATTGATGTTGAAAGTGGTGAATATGAATCTTTTGGTGTTCCTGCGACGATTTTGGCGCACTTTTTACGTGAACACGGCGTTATTCCTGAAAAATGCGATCTGAATTCCATTTTATTTTTGCTCACACCGGCAGAAACGAGAGAAAAATTAGAGTTGCTAGTTTCTCATTTAGTACGATTTGAACAGTTACTGGATGAAGATGCATTATTAGAAGAAGTATTACCTTCTGTTTATGTACGTTATCAGGAACATTATCAAGGTTATACATTGCGCCGTTTGTGCCAAGAAATGCATCAATTAAGTGTGAACGACAATATTAAGCAATTACAAAAAGAGATGTTCCGTAAAAAATATTTCCCTGTTGTGAAAATGAACCCACAACAGGCGCATTTAGAGTTTATTCGCGGTAATTGTGAGTTATTACCTCTTGATGAGTTAGAAGGCCGGATTGCGGTAGAAGGTGCTTTGCCATATCCACCGGGTGTTTTATGTGTGGTGCCAGGAGAAGTATGGTCAGGGCCTGTATTGCGCTACTTTAAGGCATTAGAAGCGGGTATTAATGCGTTACCGGGCTTTGCACCTGAGTTACAAGGTGTCTATATTTCGAAAGATGAAGATGCTCCTAAGCGTGTGTATGCACATGTTTTAAAATAAATTTTTTGCATTCAGACATAACGCATAGATTTTACCTTATCAGATAGTTAAATTGGAGTCAGACTAGGAGTTGTTGATCTTTGATGGTTGTTGTAAAAATAAGCAGTAAAGATCAACAGTCCCTAACAATAGCTGACTCCATTTTTATGTTAAGGGTAAGGTTATGACAAAAAAGATAATTCTTGATTGCGATCCCGGTCATGATGATGCAATCGCTTTATTATTAGCTTACGGTAATCCTGACATTGATTTACTCGCAGTCACCACCGTTGTGGGTAACCAAACACTTGAAAAAGTTACACATAACGCGCTGGCTATTGCTGAAATGGCAAATATTCGCGGTATTCCTTTTGCAGCAGGTGCTGTTCGTCCTTTAGTTCGAGAAGTGGAGGTTGCTCCAGATATTCATGGAGACTCAGGGCTTGATGGGCCTACATTGCCAACCCCGACGTTAACGCTTGATAAGCGACATGCGGTTACCTTGATTATTGACACCATTATGTCTCACCCACCGAAAACCATCACATTAGTGCCAACAGGGGCGCTGACAAATATTGCCCTTGCCGCCAGACTTGAACCTCGTATCGTTGAGCGAGTAAAAGAAGTGGTATTGATGGGCGGTGGCTACCATGTCGGTAATTGGAGCCCTGTCGCTGAATTTAATATCAAGATAGATCCAGAAGCTGCACATATTGTTTTTAATGAAAAATGGCCACTAACTATGGTGGGTTTAGATCTTACTCACCAAGCTTTAGCAACACCTGATGTTGTGGCTAAAATTGCCAGTCTTAATACAAATTGCTCACAGTTCGTGGTTGAGTTATTAGACTTTTTTGGAAAAATGTACAAACAGGCTCAAGGATTTGATGCGCCGCCAGTACATGACCCTTGCGCGGTTGCTTATGTGATTGACCCATCTGTGATGACAACACAAAAGGTGCCTATCGATATTGAACTAACTGGCTCGTTGACTCTAGGGATGACAGTCGCCGATTTTCGTCATCCTGCCCCAATAGATTGCCATACACAGGTCGCAGTAAAATTGGATCACGATAAATTTTGGTCGTTGATTATTAATGCACTAAAAAATATTGGTTGATACAGTAAAATTGTGAAAACCTAAAAAGAGAACGTAAATTTTCATTCTGAAAAATGCATAATTGCACAGTGCTGTTGTGCGTTTTTTATTTCAATGCTATTGTCTCTCGTAAACTCTATCAACATGGATTGTTCATCAGGGAGGCTTGTGTGAATGGAAAGGGTGATTGTCGTTTATATTTTAGGGATGAGTATCTGAGATTGTTCTTTGTTTACGGTAAATTAAATAAATTGATACCAACCACAATGAATTCTGTCCTAGCACGTAAGTTAGATATGTTAAATGCGGCGACAACATTACGCGATTTTAAAAGCCCACCCGGAAACAGATTTAAACAGCTAAAACCACCTTTAGATAGTTATTATTCCATCCGCGTGAATGGGCAGTATAGATTAATATTTAAATGGGATGATGCTGTTACTGCGTTATATTTAGACCCTCATAAAGATGTATAAATTAAAAGAAAATGTTGTAAAACAATAACAAGAAACGTTGATTATTAAATATTAAAGCCATAAACAAGGGGTTAACCATGCAGGCAACAAGAAAACCAGCAAGTGTAGGAGATATATTACTTTATGAATATCTCATACCTACTGGCATGAAGATCAATGAGTTATCTGAATTGTTAGGTGTTCATCGAAATACAATAAGCTCTTTGGTTAATAACAATAGAAAGCTATCTATCGATATGGCTTTTAAGTTGGCGAAAGCTTTTGATACAAGCTTACAGTTTTGGATAAACCTACAACAGGCTATTGATATATGGGAAGTTAATAATGACCCTAGGTTGCAAGAAGAAATTAACAAAATTATGTATTACGAGGATTTTTTAAAAGCAAAATCTAAAAAAGTTGCATAAAAGGTGATGCTGTTATTATTGTCATAAAAGGAAGCCACAGTATGAGTTAGTGGCTTTTGCCATAATGTGTTTTTTTGATTTTGTTATCTGTTTTGCCTAAATGATGAATACATAACGAAATATGCAAAATAAATAAATATATTTTTGAGAAATGCCATTCTATTGATATTCTGATAGCGAAAAATAAGATAATTATTAAATGATTGAAGTTCTTATAGGCGGGTCTAAATTTTATGAAACAAGTAAAACGATTTATCGCAATGCTTAAAGTATTACAGCGCCTTATGGTGATATTTTTATTGTCATTATCTTATATTGGGTTTATTGGCTGGGTGGAATAAAAAGTCTTTAATTTCAAGTTATTATGATTTTTTAGCTTCAATGTTAATTAATGCATTGGAATACAACCTAGAAAAAGTAAAAAAAATCTAAATGATTTGAAAAATATCCTCTGAAATTATGATGATAAGATAATTTGGTTAATATAATGACACGAACAAGAGGAGTTGATGATGAACAAGGCAATGTTAACGTTTTTATTTCTATTTTTATCGGGTTGTACAACATCAAATAATCAAGCAAATACGCCGAATGAAAAAGATGTAAAAATAGATCCCTATACAGATAGTGTGCTAAATAGCATTAAAGAAAATCAAAATATTAATAGAGAACAGCAACTGCGTAAGCCCTATTAACTCCCTTCATCTCCACCTGTTGATCAAATACGGCAATGTATCAGCCTATCTAGTTGGTAGGTTCACGCTTATTAAGCTCATTTACTGTTTTAATGAATTAATTATTGCTCAGTTAAATGATCAATTTTTTCTATTTTATTAACTTTAACCTTATTCAATTTATTTGAATATGAACAGTCATTTTATTAGCTTTAACCTAGACTGCATTTAGGGATATGATAGTTTCATCGAAGGTAACAAGGGTTACCTCCCTAAATATACAATGAAGGAATAAGAGAATGAACATGATTAAAACTTTGATGGCAGCTTCTATATTATCCATGATGGCATTTGGTGCATCTGCGGCTACATTAACTGCAACAGGCGATACGCTTGATTCTACTGAAGCGGTTATCGCAGCAAAAGCGAAAGCGATTGGTGCAGAAAGCTATACTATTACTAGTGCTCGAGTTGGTAATATTGTCACAATGAGCGCAGAAACTAAATAACTATATTTACTCAGAAATGTCATTGAAATTATTTCGATAAAAAACTTATTGAGTAATTTTAAGTGTAATAGTTAAATATCACTGTTATGTCATTAAACCTAATTTAATAACAGTAATGTTTGGCTCATAACTTGCTTTGATATTTTGCCAGCTTTAATTTGTTATCATGTGATAGTCCTCAATTATTGGATAGCCAATATTGGGGACTATTTGTTTTTAAAAGAAAATATTTTTATTTAAACGGTATCAATTCGGGTGTTAATGAGTTTATAGCTCATCAATTCTGACAACCAATAGCACTGTGGTATCTCTATGCTACAATACTTCATTATTTGTATTCTTTTATCTGCTCGGGCTAGTCTCGTAGCCGTAAAATCGACATAGACCTGAAAAATAAACATGCCACAAAATCAAACTATAGAACACAGCCAAGTTACAGCTCAAACCACGTCATTAACAAAGAGTCGTGGCTATCAAAATCTCAACCGATTCTCCGTTGCGCCGATGCTCGATGGGATGCACCATAATTAAATATCAATTAGTTACAAAACCCCGGTGCGCTATTGGTGTCCTTTGTTTTTAATTTTATTGTGAAGCTTCAATTTGAAATTTTGAGATCTACCTTTGGATTTCCATAATGTTATGATGTACACTTTGAGTATAAGTTTTACTTTATCGTAAATGGAAAAAGACTTTGGAAGAATATGATGATTATTAATTTTAAAGAAAAACAAAAAAATAGAGAAATTTCAACTAGTAAAAATTCTGAACGCGAGATTTTTACTAGAAAAAATACTGATAATATAGTCTGTTTTTCTGGAATTAAAAAAAATGATTCATTTGAATTAGCTAAAGAGAAATCAAGGCAATCTTCCTTAAAAATCAAATGGTAAGTTAAGTTTGGTTTTTTGCAATCAAATAAAGCCCTATAAATTAAATATAGGGCTTTTTTCTTTTTGGAGAAGTATATGGCGCAGCCAGCAAAGAAAAGTAGTCAGCCGTTGCTAGGTGATAAATCATCAAGTGACAAGAGAGATATGATTGAAAAAATAAAAGCGCGGAGGTCTAATGAAATTATTATTGGATTGTGTGGAGCAGTTGGTTCAGGTGTTAAAAAACTGAAGGATATATTAATACCTGAATTTGAAAGAATAGAATATAAAGTAGAGCACATCCGTGTAAGTCAACTTATTTTTGATAAATGTAATACAGATAAAGCCATGTCACTTGAAAGCCTTCGTGGATTTATTAGATATGATACATTGCAAAATATGGGTGATAAGCTTAGAGAAAATGAAAAATCTTTTGTTGCTCAATTAGCAGTAAATCAAATTAATATACTTAGAAATAAAAGTATAGAAGAGCAAAAAATTAAAAATGTTGGTGATGATGATATCACAAAAACAGATGGTAAATTTGTTTACATAATAGATCAGTTTAAGAATCCAGAGGAAATAAATTTATTTAAAGAAATATATTCAGATGCTTTTTATTTGATAGGTTTATTAAGAAATGAAAGCCAGAGAAAACAAAACCTTAGTGATGAGAAAATATCCGAAGAAGATATCGCAAAACTAATGATTAGAGATAAAAAATCAGAGAAATATGGCCAAAATACGGAAGAGACTATACTTCAATCAGATTACTTTATAAAAAATATTGATAATAATAATAAATTAAGAACGGAAGTTAGACGATTTATCGATTTAATGCATGGCGCAAATAATATAACACCTACTTATGAAGAAATAGGTATGCATAGTGCATATTCTGCATCTTTTGGTTCAGCTTGTTTATCTAGGCAGGTTGGTGCGGCAATAATGGATGATAACGGTAATATATTATCAACAGGTTGTAATGATGTACCAAAATTTGGCGGTGGATTATACCATTTTAATGATAAAAATGACATGCGTTGTTTTAATAGAGGAAAATGCTTTAACGACACACACAAAGGGTACTTAAAGAATGAAATTGAATCTATTTTAAACGATTCTTTTGAAACATTATTGTCAGATGTTAGTGATGTTATTGATGAATGTACGTTAGATATTAATAAAAATATTAATAATTTATTTGATGTTGAAAATAAAAGTAATGCCGCCATAGATGAAATAAATATGGGTAATGTAGAGAAAGGAGAGAAAGTAAAGGCTGAAATTTCGAAAGTTAATACATTAAAAATTAATGTTAGAAATCTTATTAATAATCTAAAAATTTCCGAAGAGATAATGGGTGGAACTAAGGCTAAATCATTAATAGAATATTCTAGAGCTGTTCATGCTGAAATGGATGCTTTATTAGCATTAGCTAGAACCACTTCTAACTCTACATTAAATAAAACGTTATATTGCACTACATACCCATGCCACAATTGTGCAAGGCATATTATAGCAGCAGGGATAAAAAGAGTTGTATATATAGAGCCATATGAAAAAAGCCTTGCAACACAATTGCATAATGATGCTATTTCACTAGATCAAGATGATGATATTTTAGTTACAAATAAAGTTTCATTTCGAAATTATGATGGAGTATCGCCAAGAAGATATGATGATTTCTTTAAATATAGACATAAACGTAAAAATTCTGATGGAACTGTAAAAACTATCCATTCAATGGATGTCCCTCACGTATCACAAATCCATCTTGATAGCTATGTAGAATATGAATTAAAAATAGTTGGGGAGCTGGAAGATAAAGAAAGCGGTCAGTAAGAATTATAAACATAAAAACTAAGTTTGGTACCCATTAAAAAGGTACCAAAATTATAGCCTGTAGATAATTTTTTATGTCTATGAATGAATCTTATCAAATTCCTTTTTTGCTTCGCTTCTTTTTTTATCAATCCATTCAGCTAGGTCACTAATATGAACCATTCTTGGTGATTTTTGGCTTTTATCATCTCTATATGTTGGAAATGGTAATTCACCTAAAGTCGCTTTTTTATCTGCATAGCTAGGTGTTAATTTTAAAAACTTTTCTGCAACGATATCTAATGGGATTTGAGAGGTTTCAAATTCAGCCATTAATAAAAAAACTGTGTTCATATTTACCTCCACTATCTGCCGCATACAGATTTAAAAATTAGATATCGTAGTTAACTGGCTTAATCAAATGCTGGTGGATAATAGACACATATTTAGCTTGATGAATTGCATCAGCTAACGCATTGTGTTGCTCACCTTCGAACTGAAGTGTTTTCTTTGGATCGATGCCAGCGTTACGACCTAGCTCTACAATCGTTCTAACACAGCGATTATTCCAATGTTTCCAGAAGGGCTCTATGCTGACTGCATCATATGCGTTACGCAAAATAACATTGTCAAAATCAACTCCATTACCCCACACCTGTACATCATCAGTTAAAATCTCCCGTGAAAAAACACTAAGACTAATTAAAGCAATGTGTAGCTCATCACCATCAGCAACGATAGCGGCTCTAGCTTCAGCGCTTTGTTTCATCCACCAAAGCACTGTATCAGCATTAATATGAAGCCCAGCGCGCTCGCAACTTGTTAAGTCAACAGTGGTATAGAAAGAGGGGCCAATCTCACCCGTTGACGGCTCAAAAGCTACCGCACCAATAGAAACAATAGCAGCGTTGCCTTTATTGCTCATAGTTTCTAGGTCTACCATTAAGTGTTTATATTTCATTGTTAGTCCTTATTTATCTAGCTCATATATCGTTTAATTTGGTGACCTACCCATTCGCCCACCTGAACGCTTACACCATTGCCAATTTGTCGATATGCATCAGTTTGGCTCACTGGGAATTGAAACCAATCAGGAACGCCTTGTAGCCGTGCATATTCACGAACAGTGTATGGCCTAACCCCCATCGGAAAGTTTTTATCAACTACAAGCCGAGTGCTTTTATCTTTAGCGTAATGTGCAACGCAAGTTGGTGCTAAATCGTCATTAGTAGGGTCGCTAATAATAGGTAAGTCTCTGTATTCACCATTCATTCTTGCATAAACAGATTTAGGAATATTAATATCTGGTTCAACTTCCAAAACATCTGCTAATTTAATTGGTTTGTGGTTAACTGGTGGTTGCGGATTAAAATATTTTTTAGTCCCAATTATAATTAAACGGCTGCGTTTCTGTGGTAGCCAAGTTTCAGACTGAATAGGGCAAAATACATTCACATAATAATCAGGCATTTTTTGCATAGCTTCCATTACTACGGGGAAAGCCTTCATGCCGGGTACATTTTCAACAACATAAAACTCTGGTCGCGCTATTGCTAAATGTCGTAACGCATGAAGAAACAAATCATCCCCGGTTCGGACGCCATGAATATCGCCAATAGTGCTGTATTTAGTGCATGGATAGGTGAATATCATTCCATCACATGAGCCTTGTTCTAAAACCAACTCCTGAGCTATATCGCATTCTTTGACATGATTGCCTAAATTGTGTTTATAGGTTTTACAGGCTGACTTATCTAATTCAAAAGCTTGCCCTATTTTGAGTCCCGCTTGTAAAAGGCCTATATCCATTAGGCCAGCTCCGCTAAAGTAAGAGTTCACGATAATCATAATCACACTCGCTTAAACAATAATTCTGTAAACTGAATTAACTGTTTGTATATAACCATCAGCAAGATAAGTATCGATATTGATCACCCGGGATGTTTGTATTGTTGCGCCGTTATAGAAACGATTTTTTTTATCATTGAATATTTTCCCGTAAGCACCATGGCAGTGTATTTCTTCAACATGAAGATCCGCATCGAATTCAGGCATAATTCCAGTTAGTTGGTTATAACGGTGAATAAACATCGTACGTGCTTGAATGGGGAGCAGGGGATTTACAGTGATAAGGTCACTTGGTGGTACTCCATCTAAAATTGGCCAAAAATTATCGCCATCAACTTCTAGATCTCGACGTTCGGTTGCTAACACTGTTAGGTCTGCATAGTGAACCACATCACTGATAGCTCTTGGTATATCCCATTTGTAGCAAATAACTTTCTGAACATTTTTTTCTATTACTTTATATTCCGGCAACAGCGCTTTTAATGGGCTAGGTAAGTCTTTGCAATAGGCTTCTGATGCATCGTGTAGTAATGCTTCCAGCGCATATTCTGGTGGTACAATTTGACTCACATAAACGGAATGCTGAGCAACAGAATAGAATTGGCTAATTTGCCCGGCAAAGCGACATTCATTAGATAAACCCTGAGCAATATCATTAATATCGATATCATCCGCACTGATATTGATAAAGTTAAAATGCTTTCCTGTAAAAGTTGAAATATATGACATGTTCAAATCTCCACACGGCAAATAGCGCCACCAGATCAGTGGCGCATAAATTAATTAAGCTGAAAAATTTCCAATGAATGTTTCGATTTGAGTTTCTTCAAATTTAGAAGCAAGTAGATCACGGAATTCCTGTGCTATTTGCTCTTCTAAATTTTCAAGTTGAACAATCCGAAGTACTAAAGTAGGCGTATCTTGTGAAGTTAAAATGCTATAGCGAAGTTTGATTGAGCGTTCTTTCAACTCTTCGTATGGAGTGCATTTAAATTCAAAAGCAGCTGGCATAATGTCTTTACTTTTGGCTTCGACATTTTCCATCACAGAGCGTCGCGCTGAGAAATCACTATCTTCATGATCTGAAGAGCGACTTGATTCGATCGTAATTCGTCGAACAGCACTAATTGCTTGCTTAATATCTAAAACATTACCGTCAGCATCGAATGCTAATAAGTAATCACGCCAATCCTCTAACCACTCAGCAAGTTCTTTCTGGCCTTGCTTGCGCCCATTTATTGATAGCACGGCAGAAAAAGGCGACGTCTTTTTCAGTACGATAAGTGCAGAGTTATCAGCATGACCAGGATGTTCAATAGTACCTAAGTTAAAGATAGTTCTTGCTGTCATATCTTCAGCATCGATAAAACAGCGGACACCAGGAGCATCAGAATATCCAACACTATATTTAACAAAATCATTAATGCTGGTGGTTTTTAGCGAACCACGGAAGCGGTAACGATTATCTTGATACTTTTCAAGGTTAACAATTTCAAGCCCATGAGGCACGGCCACGGCAGGGCAAGGCATATTTTCTACAGCATCTAAACGAACACCGGAAATAGCTAGATCTTTAATTTGAGAAATAGCATCACCATTTAATTGAGACATAAAAGCTCCTACTTATTTAATAAAGTATTTTTAAAGATTGAGATTTAAATAAAAAAGAAATTAATTAACTTGTTTTAATTTACCGTCAGGGTCGCCTTTAATTGAAAAAAGTTGCCCCTGATCTTCTTGCATAATCGAAAGCTTACCGCCTTTATTTACGTACATTGGCGTTTCAGTAGTATCTTCTTCCGATCTTTTTCCCTTTGGTGTTGGTGCGGTAAACTTAAGTTTATGTTGGATTAATACTCGCTTTTCCTCGATTGAATTATTCATTCGAGAGATATCCATTTCGATTATAACTTTTCCTTTCCCTGCGTGATTTATAACACCTAACGCAACATCATTTAATACAGCCGCAACTTTATTTTCAAATACACCTGCATCTAATTCACCTAAAAATTCAGGTATATTTGTTTTTCTCTCTTCACTCATGAGCAGATCCTCATTATTAGGTTATTACTCCACAAATAAGACCGCTAATAATAATTAAAACATATTACCTAGTATGGACTGATTAAATATCAGCGGTCTTATTTGTGATGTAAAAAGGGTGGCTACTGAATAGAACATTATCATCAACCTCGTAGTGTGGAAGATTCAGATCGCCACCAAAACTATCAATAACTACTTACTAGCACTGGCGTTTTTTTCAGCTTGAATACGTTTATGAATTTCCTCGCGGTGTACTGCTACATTCTTTGGTGCTTCAATACCGATTCGAACTTGATTACCGCGAACTCCCAAAACAGTAAATGTTATTTCATCACCAGCCATGAGTGTTTCACCAACTCGTCGAGTTAAAATAAGCATATATCCCTCTCTCTAATTCCATTTAAATAATCAAATTAAGCGCTAATAGTGACTTTACAGCGTTCTTGCTGATCGAAAATATCATCGTCGAGTTTTTCGATTTTGCGTTCCAATTCGGCTTTTTCTTGTTCAAGTTGAGTTTGTTTATCTTTAAGAAATTCAAGCGTTTTGAATTCAGCTGCTTTTTTTAGAATCCATGCCTGAGCGTCTTCCTGCGACATTGGCACGCTAAAGGTAACAATTGGTTCGTTTGAGTTGAGTTGCATGATCTTATTTCCATTAATTGCACATGATGTAACAAAAGGTACATTAGGTTACGTCAGGTGTCAATAATAAGATGTGAAATAAGTTACATTACTTTTGGGTGGGGGACGTTATAGGTTTTGTACTACCTGTACTACTTTTCCAATAATTCTACAATTTCCATTTATTATTATAGGGTTGAATGATGGATTCAGAGGCATGAGATAACTATAAGGAGAATCCCAGACCAATTTTTTTATTGTAGCTTCTGATGTTCCATCTAAAATGGCTACAACTATTTTTCCGTATAAGTCATCTATGGTTCCATACTCTGTTTCTACGATAACAGTCGAGCCCTCAGGTATTGTCGGGGAGCCATTAGGGTTGGTCATAGAGTCACCTCGGACGTCAAGACCAAAAGCACTATCGGAAACCCTTACAGTAGTACCTACCCATCGGATAACATCATCTATAGTTACGGATTCACACGTTGAATTCCATAGCCCTGCCTGAACCGAAGATATGACAGGTACCTCAATAACTGTTAATGGCTTTCTTGAAGGTAATAGCTCTTTCTCTGCTGGTTCGTTTTTCCCATATAGTATCCACTCTGCGGATGTTTCAAGTGCGCGCGCTAAATTTTGTAAATTTTCTCCATCAGGCTTAGATACACCAGTCTCCCATTTAGTGACAGACACGCGACTAACTCCCAGCTTCTTAGCTAAGACTTCCTGTGTAAGATTCAACTGAAGGCGTCTAGCCTTAATTCTAAAATTCATATCTTCTTTTTTCATGTAATCAATGTTACATCATTTTGATGTGAAAAGTGTTTGCTTGTTGATGTACCTTTTGTTACATTTCAATCTAAACTCAAACAAGAGAAAACAAAATGTACAAGCAAAATGTTATTAGTTTTTTCGGTGGCGTTCAAAAAACCGCTAAGGCCTTGGGTGTTTCTCATCCAGCAGTAAGTCGATGGAAGTCGGTAATACCAGAAAAACAGGCACTATTAGTGGATAGGCTGACAAATGGCCAGCTCAAATATGACCCAGAGCTATACCAAAACAATATCAAAGCTAATTAATTAAGTTAACTACAAGAAAAAAAAGGAATTGTAGATATGTGCAATAAAACACTTAGAGAAGTTGTTAAAGGAATGTGCAAAGGATATCCGAAAGGACGTACAGGAATGGCTGGCAAATTAGGTATGTCAGAAAACACATTTAACAACAAATTATACGAAAAAAATGGATGCCGTTTTTTTGAAAGCGATGAACTTGAACAAATGGAGTTGTTATCAGGAACAACATTGCTGGTGGATTATCACATGAGCCGCCATCAATTGGTTGCCCCACAAAAAATTGAACCTGCCAGTTTGGATAGAGTGGACTTGTTTGAAATTCGCATGAACTTGGATGCCATGAATGGGGCGCTGTTCTCATTGATGCAAAAGTGCGTTTCAGATGGGTTTGTCACTGAAGAAAAAATGAGAGTTATGAAAAACAAGTTAAGGCAAGTTTGTTCATATACCGCAGGTTTCGTTGATTCATTCGAGACAGTTTTTAGGGCTGAAAAATAATGAAGATACCGAGAAAGGGTGGCGCTCAGGATATGCGGTCCCAAGCGCCGAGCGTCAAAACAAAGTGTGGAGTAATGAACGCTATGAACAGTTTAAATCAATTGCAGCCAAGAAATCAATTTAAGTGTTTACCAACGTCTAGAAGTGGCTCAATTCAATATGTAGAGATCATAACGTCAGCTGACGAATCAGGCAACTACCAGATGGAGCAACAATTGGTAGATAAAGATAGCGATAAGTTTAAGCGTTGCTGGGCAGCATTTTATTTTAGTAGTGGGAGAGGGGATCGTGTCCAGTGAAAAGCATAAGAACCTTGACCGTCATTTCAGAGATAAGCGCGGTCGTATCGTCAAAGTCATTGAGTGGGATAGGCAAAAGCAGCGAGTTATTTTCATGCTCGATGATTATGAACATCCGTGCTTTGTGCCACTTAGTGATTTTAAAAAATATTATTCAGAAGTCGAATAGGGTGATTGCATGAGTAGCCTACTGTTACTTAAAACACGTCCACAGATAGTGATACCAGAGCTGGCGGTACGCTTGGGCTTGAATGAAGCATTATTGCTTCAACAAGTTCAGTATTGGCTATCTGAAACCACATCAGGTGTTGAGTATGAGGGTCACCGCTGGATCTATAACACGATTGAAGAATGGCGCGTTCAATTCCCTTATTTTTCTGAGTCAACGATTAAACGTGGCTTTAATAATTTAAAAAAGCTTGGTGTTCTTAATATTGAGCAAATCAATAAACGCACTCATGACCGTACAAATTATTACTCTATAAATTATGAACATACATTACTCTCCGATGAGGTCAAATTGAACTCATCGAACAGCTCACCCGAGGCGACTCGAACAGGTCAAAATGACCTCATCGACAAGCGCAAAATGAACCGCTCGAACAGTACCAAAATGACCTCATCGAATGGGGCAAATTGCCCTGATCTTACAGAGAGTACTACAGAGAATACACAAGAGATTACAACAGAGAGTAACTCTTCTTGTCAGGTTCATGCTGAACCCGACCATGCTCAAATTGTTTTAGAACATTTCAACAAAATCACTAATTCAAGTTATCGCGATAGCAAAACAACAATGGGGCATATCAGAGCCCGTCTAGCTGAAAATTATACCGCTGATAACTTAATTCTAGTTGCTGATTACCTGACAGCTAAATGGCTCAATGATATCGAATGGAGTCAATACCTAAGACCTATGACGGTTTTCGGGAAGGAAAAGTTTGAGAGTTATCATCAGATTTCCCAAAAATGGCATGACAAAGGGCGCCCTGTTTGCATCAACAAAAAATGGGTTAAAGAAGGTGAAGTGGTTGTAACTGTTGACCCTGTGGAGCGTGACACAGTATTCACTCAGATTTTTTCAACAGGTTGGAAACCGGCAAATAGGATCCAAGCAATTGCGAAAGAAATGGCTAGCAAAAGTGGGTTGGGCCGTCTCAATGAACATGCTGGTCGTGGGGCTTGGCGCGCAATTTGGCAACAGGCAGCGGAACTAGCAGCGAAAGAGGTGACAGCGTGATGCGTAGTGAATCTAAAGAAATTTACGGTGTGAATGTATTTGGCTTAATTGCGGTGATTAAACAACTTCGTCGCTGGTGGCTTATCTGTGAACTTCGTGGAACGTGGAATGATGACAGGAAATTATTAGTTATTTTTCGTCAGCGTGGAATTGAGAACCATACAGGCACTTTAAGTGTTCAGCAGCGATATATGCGCATCATCGAACTTGCTAAAGACTACCAGCTTAAAAGTGAATCATCGGACTATATTACCGAAAATGGCGAAAAAGTAGAAGTACAGCCCCATAAATCCACCAGCGGAGAGGGGCTGCTTGATGAATAAATATATCCAACAGCTCAATGAGCTCAAAGCTAAATCAGCCCATTGGTTAAAAGAGGTTGGCGATCAATGGAAAACACCTGAAGATATCTATTGGGGTATTAATTCTCTATATGGCCCATTTAATTTAGATCTATTCACCGATGGACAAAACAGCAAATGCCCTCATTTCTACACCGCAGAAGATAACGCACTGACTCAAGACTGGTCAGAAAAGCTGAAAGAAGTCGGCGGTGCGGCTTTTGCTAACCCTCCATACTCTCGCGTCTCGTATCATGAAAAACAAGCTGTTACTGGCGTTAAACACATTATGAATCATGCAAAGAAAATGCGTGATAAGTATGGTCGCTATATCTTTTTTGTTAAATCAGCAACCAGCGAAACATGGTGGCCAGAAGATGCAGATCATGTCTGTTTTATTCGTGGTCGGATTGGTTTTGACCTTCCTGAATGGTTTATTCCTGCAGATGATAATCAAGTCCCAACAACAGCCAGATTTGCCGGGGCAATCGTTGTATTCGATAAAACATGGACAGGTAAAACCTTTGATTACATCAATCGCGAAGAATTAGAGCACCGCGGTAAAGCATTCATTGAGCAAGCTAAGTGGTTAGCGAAGAAGATGGAGGTAGCAGCGTGAAAACAGTACAAGTCATGATTGCTGAAAGTTTTAGTGCTGGTGATGTAATCACAACAAAAATCATCAGGGAAAAATATAAAGCATCTTCTAGTTATGCCCAGCACATTATGTCCATTTTAACGCGTGTTAATGCCGTTAATAAAATGAATATTAAGGATGGTAGCTTTTCACAATATGTCATTAAAAGTGATGCATATAAAAAGGTGATGGCATTTGAACAAAGAGCTAAGGCATTTAGACCTAAAACTAATAGAAACACTAAGTGGAGCAGAGAAGAAGCAGTAAAAGGTCACGACCCCTTAATTTTGATGTTTGATAAATTGCTCGCAGAGGTGCGTCTGTGAAAGGTTCTACTTTACTACAGCTAAATGCTGCCTATATCCGGCAAACTGATTTTATTGCATCTAAAACGATTAAAGCTTTAGACCTAGGCTGTGATGCCTCATTCTTTGAAATTCAATATCAGAAACGGAAGTTACATCCTAGGGGTAAGGTTTTTATTAAGTTACTCAAGTTATGTGGGGAGATGAGATTTTATGACTGACAACATTATTAAAATCAATTTCACCGATGATACGAAGCCACTACTTGAGACCCAGATAGAGGATAAAAGAGATTTTAGGCAGGTTCAGTGTAAGCATTATGCAGTTATTGTCAGTGAGCAACATAGGACAGTTAAGTGTAAAAACTGCGGGTGTATTGTTGATGCTTTTGACGTTTTTTTACTGAGAGCTAATGATGCTGAACATCTTTTTAGGCAAGTTTCAACCCTAACCGAACAACGTGATGCTCTGCGTAAGTCAGTTGATGGCTTACTCAGAGAGGAAAAGAACACGAAGGCTAGATTGCGTAGTGCTAGAACAGATTTAGCGTTTATTGAAAATAAAAAGCTCCAGTATGAGGGGAAGGTTGGATGAAAAGTAAAATAGCGGAAATTTATCCTTGCCCTCATTGTGGCAGTGAAAACATAACTCTTGAGAGCCACAGTTATAGAACATGGTTTTACATTCAGTGCCACAGTTGCGGTGAAAAGGGGCCAGAAGTAAATGATAAGCCTACTGCCGTATTGGCATGGAATAAGGGGGTGATTGGTGAGTAATTCAATATCTTTAATTTTACCCTTTCCTCCTAGCGTCAATGCTTGCTGGCGGACAGTTAAAGGCAGAATGCTACTCAGCGAGCAGGGTCGCAGGTTCCGTGCTAATGCGGTAGCGGCCGTTTATGATCAGTTACGCAAAATACCAAAGGCAATCACTGAAGATGTATCAGTCATAGTGAAGATGTATCCACCTACAAAACAACGAAGAGACATTGATAATTATTTGAAAGCAGCATTCGATGCTTTAACACACGCCAAGGTTTGGGAAGATGATGATCAGGTCAAACGTGTCGAAATGGAGTGGTGCGAAGTCGTAAAGGGTGGTCGGTTCGAAATAACGATTAACTTACTTAAAAGCGCAAATGCGGTTGCGTAAAACGTGGAGTAATAATATGAGCAAATTAACAGTAAAAACACTAACAATGTCGAGTGCTGAAATATCAGATTTAGTTGAATCTCGGCATGACAAAGTGAAGCAATCGATAGAAAGGCTTGCAGCACGAGGCGTAATTCAACTTCCCCCACTGGGGGAGGTCAAAAACCATCAAAATCAGACGGTACAGGTTTATCATTTAAATAAGCGTGATAGTTATGTTGTCGTCGCTCAGTTATCACCAACATTCACTGCAAAGCTGGTGGATAGATGGCAAGAGCTAGAAAATCAACAATTGGTACCGACAACATTTTCAGCAGCTTTGCGCTTAGCGGCAGATCTGGAAGAGCAAAAGCAACAACTTGAAAATAAGTTAGTTGAAGCTGCACCTAAAATTGAATTCGTTGATCGCTATGTGAAAGCGACTGGCGCCATGACATTTAGGCAGGTATGTAAATTGCTTGATATCAAAGAACCAGAATTTAGAGGCTTTTTGCTCGATAAGAAAATCATGTATCGGCTTAACAATGTAATGACACCCTACCAGCAGCATCTAGAGGCCGGACGCTTTGAAGTGAAAACAGGTGTAACTCAAGGTACTGACTATGCATTCACCCAAGCTAAATTTACAGCAAAGGGTGTTAATTGGGTTGCAGGTCAGTGGATGGAGCACAAAGCATATGCATAAAGCCTCGATACTCACCGCAAATATGGTACCAGAATTAGGGTTAGTAATATTTAGACCAGGAGTGAGTGAACTCCATAAGTTTAATGGCCGTATGTTGATTATTCCGGTACCAGAGCAATTAACCAATAAATCAGTAGGGCCTATCTCTCTTTCATCTTCTTTCTTCAGCGACGAGTTGAGTGATATTGAAGAATTAAAGCCGGTACTAAATTTAACTATCGATCCCGAGCCACCAGCTAGTTTCATGCTAAAGCCAAAACTTAAGCGCTGGGAAAGCACGAAATACCTACAGTGGGTTAAGTCTCAACCGTGTTGTATATGCGGATCTATTGCTGATGATGCGCATCATATTATTGGTCACGGACAGGGCGGTATGGCGACTAAATCCCATGATTTTTTCACTATTCCTCTATGTAGAATTCATCATCGAAATCTACATGACGACCAAAAGGGATGGGAAAGCGAACATGGAAGCCAAATAATTTTGTTATTTAAATTTCTAGACCGTTCAGCGGCGCTAGGTGTATTCGGTTAATGCAGGGTGCGGCCTGCTAAAGAGGTATTAAGTGATTTATCCATTAACAACAGGTAAAAGCGAAGAACATTTTAAATTACGTACATTGGAAAGCGTGTGGATACGTGGACGTTTAACTATGTGGGGTAGATGGGCAGCATTTAGTAAAACTCCAAGCGCTGCAGGTATGTTTAATCAATTATTAAAAGAACCAACAATCACCAAAAAAGCCTTAAAAGATGCCATGAAAAGGATGCGTACATCAGGCCTATCAAAAGAAACACTATTAATGTTTTTGGAAGAGTTTAAGGATAAAAAAACATTAAGTAGCATGTGGTTCTGTTCAGATGCCGAAGGCGGCAAAATGGATAAGGTCATTTGTGCTGTTTTCGAAAAAGATCAAGGATTATTAGAAATACTGAAACAGCATTATGTATATAAAAAATCATATTTCGGTATAGCGTTAGAGCTTTGTGAGAAAGATGGACGTTACTGTTTACGTACATATCAGGACAGAGTCAAGGCATGGATAAACGTTGCCGAGTTTATGTTATACAGGCCAATGTGTGACGAGTTCGACCGTAAGTATCATTACAGTGAATAAAGCTTGACTATTTTGCCGATAAAGTTATAGTTTTCGTATATGCTGTGCGAAGCTTTACACGCAAGGCAGGAAGGGAATCTAAAGCCTCGAAATAACGAGGCTTTTTTATTATTTGATAGAATCTAAATAATCTAAGTTTAAAATTTCTTTGGTTATAGGTGTCCTTCCATAGCTTCTACCTGAATAATTGAATAAATTGTTTGCACTATTCTTTTCAATTATCTGTTTAAATTCATCAACTGTCTTAATTCCAGTAATAATAGCTAGTTTCTGAAAATTTTTATGTTGAGCTGCCTTAACAAAAAAAGGGCTGCGGTGTGTGTAGTTCGAATAACCTAGAGTTCCGGGATGCCAACTGGATAATTGTATAATAGACATCATATAAGTAATGGTTTCAGCCTCAACCACATGGTTAAAAGTTAAATCATTTCTATCTGCTTCCCTTTTAATTATTTCAGCTGCATTCGAATGAAAATTCATATCCTTACTTAAGGCGCGTCCCGCATGTTTTGTGTTGCCATAAAATGAACTAAAATTATCATAATCATAGCCTTTAAACCTTTCTATTTCGGGGTTTAAATAGCTCGATGTATATATTTCATGTAATAAGTCATATCGCTCTGTTTTCATTAATGAGGCAACAATATATAGAAAGAGCTCATAAACAAAAACTGAATGCGCTTCAAACCAGTCATCACTAAATCGGCTTAGATCTGTAGGTCTAGACTTTAAAATTCTTAACTGCTCTAAAAGGTTAGTAACTGACTCTGTAAATTCTACCGAGTGATTTATTCCAGACTCTAATAGCAACCAATCGCTTAGGAAGTTACGAACAACTTTTAATTTGTTAATGGTATTTAAAATGTCTTCAGGAAATGTATCATTATTTGGTTGCTCTCTTACTCGTAATGCGTCAGCAAATTCAATACATGATGAAATAAAATCATTTCTAAATAGTTTTATATTTTTATTATTGCTAAATATAGATTGCTTGAGAAGCTCATATTTAGCCCTTATTTCACCTGAAGGTATATCTGCCTTCTCATTTAAAAATGATGGTGCTTTTCCTCTTGTTGGCTTCGTAAATCTGGGTTTATTATATAAAAGCCTTAGTAATTGCTCCCAGTTTTTGTTTGTTTTCTCTAATGATGAAAAATCTATGCCTATTCTTGCTGAAGCGAAAGTGGGTAAAATAGGTTCGTTTAATTCATTAAACTCACAAAGTATAGGTATAAATTTGCTTTGTTGAACTTTACTGTATATCTCCCCTGAGATAATTTGAGTCTCAGTTCCAACGCCTCGATTACGAGTATCTGCCTTTTCTTTGTACTGAGAATCACAGATAATTAGAACGTGTGAAACCGTTTCATCAGTTACCATGCTTTCCATAAATGCATATTTATCATCACCTTCTTTTAGATCATAAATATCAATTTTAACATCAATACCATCAGCCAAAAGGCGATCTGCCCAATCCTTTACCATAGTTTGGTGCTCGAGGCTTGACCAACTATATGAAATGAAAACTTTAGGTTCTTGGTGCTTTGAATCTTCCATTTTATCTCCAAGTATAGAAACCAGTATATTCGCCAATGTTATCATTAAACTGATTTTATTTTTGTAATAAAGGGCACATTAAGAAATTCAGTTATTTCGATTAATTAATTCAAATGGGTCACTTAGTGCGGCCATTTTCATATATAGCCACCGCAAATCACTATCAACATGTTTAATTACTGCAATGACGTTGCTGGTGGCTACCTATTAACTAAATTCCTCCGCTAGGGGGTGAGATATGCGTATGTCAGACAACTCAAGCCTCTATGCAAAAGCGGTAGGAATAAGCACAGCGGCTGCTGGACTTTTTACTTTAGAAGAGTGGGCGATCATCATTGGTATTATTTGTACTGTTGGAACGTTCTTTGTTAATTGGCATTACAAACGAAAAGATTTCAAATTAAGAGAGAGGGCTAATAGTGGCAAAAATACCTAATAAAATAAAAGTTGCTGCCGCTGGTGGATTGATGACCTTAACAGTTGCGATGGTCACTGATTTTGAAGGGTATGAGCCTAAACCCTATCGCGATCTGATAGGCATATTAACAGTATGTTATGGGCATACGGGCGCTGACATTATCCCCACAAAAACCTATACAAAAGCCGAGTGTGATGCGTTGTTAGAAAAAGACTTGGCAATCGTTGCTAAAGCCGTAAATCCCTTAATAAAGGTCAATATCCCTGATTACACCAGAGCGGCGCTCTATTCATTTACTTACAACGTCGGAACAGGGGCTTTCTCACGTTCTACGTTACTTAAAAAATTGAATGCCGGTGATAGAACTGGCGCATGCAATGAACTTAAACGCTGGATATATGCTGGAGGTGTTCAATGGAAAGGGCTAATGACAAGGCGAGAAGTAGAAAATGCGGTATGCCTAGGCGAGTTCGCATCTACTTATCCCTATTCTTCATCGGGATCCCCATCTTTATGGCAACTGGCGTATACGCACTCAGAGATGATACCTGTCGCACTGACAAGGTAAGTTTAGAAAAGCGCTGTCAAAAAGCTATCGATCACTATAAAGGTCGGCAAGTTAATTTTTAATCTTCTATACGGTAACCGCCATGAATACAGTCAGAGTAGCGTTATTTATCGCAGCGTGGGTGGCCATATGGGGGATGTGGAAACAACACGAGAAGATAGATGAATTAAATACCAAGAATGCCGAATTACTCATTGAGCTGACAGAGCAAGTCAAAATTAATGAAGATTATCAAGAGCGTGTACAATCTCTTCACCAACTCGATACTAAACATACTCAGGAATTAACTAATGCAAAGAGTGAAATTGATAAGTTGCGTATTGCTGCTGAGCGTAATCCTGAACGGGTGTACATCAAAGCCAGTTGTAAAAAAACCGAAAGCGTTACCACCTCCGGCTTGGATGATGCAATCACCGCCCGACCTACTGACTCCGCTATCCGAAATTATTGGTTACTCAGAAAGCGAATTGCAGAATCAGAGCAGATGATTAAAGGGTTGCAGGAGTATGTTGAGAAAGAATGTATTAGTGTGGTAGAGAAGAGATACTAGGTTAGTGGAAATAATTTACACGGTATGAGTTATTAATAATATATGATAGGTTAGGGATTGTTATGCGGTGTTACTAATGTATTGTAATATATAATCTATTTACTATAATGAATGGTAGTTAAATCAGTGGATTAGTAAAATGTCTATTTACCAATTTTCAACGTCGTTAGTACCTGAAACTTTATGCATTAACAATCCTGACCATAGACTTGCAACATTAGTTTTTTTTGGGAATATCCAGACTAAACTCTGTGATGAAAAGCTTAAAATACATATTGACTTATCTGAAGTAAAGATGGCTACAGCCGCAGCCTCTTTGCTGTTTTTTGCAATAATAAGTGAAGCAAAACTACGTTTAAATGATCCTAAAGCCGTACGATTTACTTGGCCTCAAAAAGCAAAAAATATCGATGGGCATAAGGTTATAGTTGCAACGGGTTTATCTTCAGCGTTATTGGCAAACTCTATTTCTGAACTCGATAAATTAACAATAGAGGAGAGGTATTTTCAATCATCGGTTGATCCTGAGACGCAGTTAGTATCATCTAGGCAATTTTTGATAAAAAATATGGACAACCCATTGAATGAAAATCAGTTTGCTTTACTTACTGCTGCTATAGGTGAGGCAATGATCAATGTTAGGCATCACGCTTATGAGCTAGAGGGGTGGCAGGGGAAAAAAGTATATCTTGGAGGCTCTCGTTGGTGGCAATGTTCATGGTATGATCAAAAACAAGACGCATTATATTTTATTATTTGTGACCTTGGGTGTGGTGTTGTAGAGTCTTATAAGTCTAGTCACCTTGAAAAGGTAATGACTGAATTTGACATGTTAAATGAAGCATTTTGTGAAGGATTTTCTAGATTTATTGATCAAGGTCGAGGAAATGGTTCAGAAGACATAAAAAGACCAATAATTGAAGAAAAAAGTATGCATGATGTTAAATTTGAGCAGCTTCTAGTTTTGAGTGGGTATTCACAATATGAATATTCCATTCAAAATAATAAACCAAGGGTTTTGA
Organism: Providencia sp.; assembly: GCF_052096715.1. Lineage (NCBI taxonomy): Bacteria > Pseudomonadati > Pseudomonadota > Gammaproteobacteria > Enterobacterales > Morganellaceae > Providencia > Providencia sp. The sequence goes on along the minus strand of NZ_JBQDNB010000004.1, from coordinate 87,990 downwards.
GTCATGAAGTCACTAGTAGTATTCCAGGAACGTTATCTAAAGCTACAAGTTTTTTACCTGGAACTATAGTGGAGTGGTGTCTTATACCAGAAAGAAGGTAGCCTATTTAACTATGATAATAAGGGATTAATTATGGCTGTGATTAAATTAGTTGATTTTACTAAATTTCCATTAGGTCGGTATGAAGGTGATAGTTCAAGCAGTGGAGAAGTATTCAGAAAAAACTGGTTGTTGCCTGCTTTAAATAAAAATGATGAGAATATAGTTGTCTATTTAGATGGAGCTAAAGTTGCTATAGGCTCATCTTTTTTAGAGGAGGCCTTCGGTGGGTTAATTAGACATGAAAATTTTACTCTAGCTGAGTTAAATAATCGATTATCTATTGATACTACAAATAACATGTACAAAGTACTAATAAGTAAGTATTTGAATACAGCAGAAAATTTAAGATTAAAAAACAAAGGTCTGTGAGAATTATTTAATGGAGATTTTATTTAAATTAGCACCACTTATAAGCATCATTTTGGTGTTTTTTACTTGGAGTATGGTGTATGTGAATGCAACAAAAATTTCAAGTAGAACGGAAACCAAATCAATTAATGATGAGGTAATTAAAATGATAAATAAAATCAATGAGTCGGCGCTATCTTTTTGGTCAGCAAAGAAAGGAAGTATCACAAAAAACGAATTATCGTTATTTCGAGTGTGTATTTCATCGGAAATACTTAAGTTATTGAAATATAATGAGATATTATCTGTCAGGGATTTGGGTATATCAACGGAAGCTCTAGCTGAATTTAATGATATTGTTACCCTTGATTGTGAAAGTATGCTTGTAGGAAAATTAAGTGATACCGAAATAGAATCAAAACTAAATGGAATAATTAGTATTAGCGCTCAAATGCAAATAGATCTGTATAAGCAATATGAACGAGTTTATAAAATCATTCCTCCAGGAAGTATTTTTCTCTCTCTCGCATCACTTATATCAAATTATAGTAAAAAATTAGAAAAGGAGGTGGATGATATATACAAATAGTTATCTGTATATTTTGTTGGGGGAATAGCTTTTGGCTTGAATTAAGGTTGTTGTTTCTCAACGCTAGAATAGTATTTTAGTATGAATGCTGGCTATTTTAGCACATACATAAAATGATTTTTCAACGGTAATATTATGGCTAATTTAATTGATTTAGCTAATCAACTTAGTACCATCCGTAAGCAAATTCCTTTTGCTACAGCACAAGCAATGACTAGTACCGCACGTAAAATAGAGAATGCACAAAAGGTTGCATTACAACGTAATTTAGAAAGCCCAACACCTTTCACTGTTAAGAGTATTAAAAGTCGTGGAGCACGTAAAAGTGATCTACGGGCTAAAGTGTTTGTGATGAATATCGCAGCTGAATACTTAACACCATTTGAGGATGGTGGTGTTCATAAGCTAAATGGCTCTGCACTGCTTAACCCTAAGAACATCAAGTTGAACAAATACGGTAACTTACCCAGAAATAAGTTAAGTAGCCTGAAAGCTAAAGATAATACTTTCATTGGTGAGTTGAATGGTGTCAATGGCGTGTTTCAGCGTAAAAAATCTAAGAAAGGCCGTAAGGGCAAAAAACGATTAAAACGCTCACCTAATGGCACTCGTCGAGATAGACAAAAGCAGCCAGCACCTAAGTTACTTATTCGATTTGGTGATGCTTTACCTGTTCTGCCTGTACTTGGATATCAAGATAGAGCACAGCGAATGGCACAGGCTTTATTACCAGAGGAAATAAACCGAGCGCTTGGAGAAGCAATGCGTTCGGCTAAATAATTTTTATATGGGAGGAATCAGTGAACATAAAAGCAATGATTATGTGTAATAAAACACTGACATTAGAATGTGATACAGATAAAAATGAATTTTGGTTAGACTTATCAGTATCTTTAGGATGGGTAAAGTTTTCTCGAATGAAGATTAACTCAAATATGTTCCTAGCCACCGAACTACGTCAGGAATCTGAGTTAATCCCTTGCTTACCAACTCAAGTGAGATGTGTTTTGTGGTCTCGTAAGGAAGCTGTTTTAGCTGAGTTAGAAACTTCTGCTTATCTTCAGGATCTTGCACTGTTTTCTCTATCAAATTAGCAATTTCTTGAATCGCATCATGGTGGAATTTTATTGTTGTTACATTAAGGATTGCACTTAATCCGCCATCATTCTCCATGAAATCAATACCTTTTTTTGTAGCTATAATAGATTCTAAGATATCGAAAATGGATAGTGATGTAATTCGTCTAGGCAATCCTATATCGATAACACCATGCTCAAGGAGGTACGCAATATTAACTCTGAATTTATATTCTGTTTCAGTATCTATTTGATCTGTTACGTAATCAGAGAAGTTTGCAATAGTTGTTGGGTATGGATAAGCATCTATAGCAGCATTAAGAATGATGAATTGCAACTCTCTATCAAATTTACTCATTTTTTAATTTCTCAATGTTGTAGTGGTTTAACGCCAATAAAAGATTAATTTGATGTGGCAGTGAAGAGTATCATATTTAATAATAACGAAAAAATCGTTATTCTAAGTAAATAAAGTAATTAAAATTTACAAAGGATAACGATGTAATGATAGATTTATATGGCTATTTAGTTGATATAAAAATGTATTTAGTTGATGAGTTGAGACCGCTTTTTGACAAGTCTGCTAATTATTTAACATGGTCATTTTTTTCATTTGTAGCATGCATTGCTGCTATTAAAGCGAAAAAAGAAAGATATAAGGCCAAAGTTAAGGTCAGTTTAGGAACTAAAGCTATTTATAATATATATATAGCGCTGTTTTTTTGTATTGGAGTTATAAATCTTTCCTATATTGGTGTTGCTTTTAGTGTTTTTGAGACCAAGAATAATTCTATATTTTTCCCTATTGTATTTGGTATGGCCATTCTTATTGTGATGTTAAATGCATCTACAACAGTACATGGACAGATAGAAAATCTAAATAATGAAACTACCAAGACAATTGGGAAAAAAACAAAATATAAAAAAAAGAAAAGGCGATGAACAGTATTATATGTAGAGTGGATCTATATAGATTTTTTTGGGTCCTTCCTAGCGCTTTTCTATTTCACGGGCATTGCGCGCCGTGTTCTGCGTCTAGCTACAAAATTTTGAATTTGTGTCCCATGTCCCATGATGTGGGATGAAGCATTTTATTTTACTTTCAAAAAGTTACGTTAAAAATCATTGGGGTTTGTGTCCCATCAAATGTGGGACATGTCCCACGCAATGTCCCATGTGTCCCAATGTCCCATCACTAGCGGAAAATGTCCCATGTCCACGATGAATATTTCTGATTATGCCAAACATACTGGCGTGAATCGTAAGACGATCTCACGCTGGATGAAGAGTGGGCAATATATCGTGATGGCCGGAGACGAAATTGATGTTGGGGCAAGTGATAAGAATTTAAAACAGTATCGAGACAGTAAAGATCCTCGTACTAAAAATGCGACAAGAAAAACTAAAGAAGTCCCTGAAAAAAAAGCAGCAAAAGAAAAGTCAGACTTTCAACAACAAGCAGAGTCTGTTTTAGCTGGGCTCGTTTCTGGCGAGGTTGACGTTCGTAATTTAGAAGAGTCACGCGCTATTAAAGAGCATTATTTTGCTGAACTCGCTAAGTTGGAATATGAAGAAAAATCAGGCTTGGTTTTGCCGTGGCAAGACATGATAAATAAAGTCGGTGAGGAATATCACGCAATGCGGACACGGCTTATCGCTATTGCTCCAGAACATGGTCCTCGCTTGCGGTCATTGGCGACCACATCTAGCGACGCTGAATTTGTCACGGCATTGCAAGATATTATCCATGAGGCGATGGAGGAATTAAGCCTTGACCACAGTGAACAGGGGGGATAATGCATGGCAACAATTCACCCGTGCACTGGTTCAGAAACGTGCTGATGTCAGACCTCCAGAACCTTTATCATTAAGCGAGTGGGCGAATAAATACGCTGTATTGTCGCGTGAAAATGCCGCGCAAACAGGTCGCTTTCGTTCCTTTAAATACCAAGATGGCATGATGGATGCTATCACTGACCCCACCGTCACACAGGTTTCTGTGATGAAATCAGCACGAGTGGGCTATACCAAAATTCTAGACCATGTTGTTGGCTATTACCTTTCTCATGATCCCTCGCCTATTTTAGTGGTTCAGCCTCGGGTTGAGGATGCGGAAGATTATAGTAAGGGTGAAATTGCCCCCATGCTACGTGATACGCCTGTGTTAAAGGCGATTGCAGGGGAAGCCAAAGCCAAAGATAGCGGTCAAACTATCCTCAAAAAACAATTCTCAAACGGAGCCAATTTAACGCTAGTGGGTGCAAACTCACCGGGCGGTTTTCGTCGTATTACCTGTCGGATTATTTTATTTGATGAGGTCGACGGTTATCCCTTTGGTGGTGCTGGTGCAGAGGGTGACCAAATCGCATTGGGTACTAAACGTTCAGAAACATTCTGGAATCGGAAGATTGTACTGGGTTCAACACCAACCGTGAAAAACGTTAGCCGTATTGAAAAGGCTTATGGTGAAAGTGATCAGCGTCGTTATTGGGTGCCATGTCCTCATTGTGGTGAATATCAGATTTTAGAATGGGGTGGCCCTGATACGCCTTATGGCATGAAGTGGGATAAAGACAGTGAAGGCAATGGGTTACCTAAAACCGCTTACTATGTCTGCCGTCATAATGGCTGTGTTATTCATGATAACGATAAAGCCTTGATGATTAAAAATGGTGAGTGGCGAGCGGAAAAGCCATTTACGGGGCATGCAGGTTTCCATATTTGGGCGGCTTATAGCTTATTCCCTAATGCGTCATGGCCTAATCTTGTGAAAGAGTGGCTGCGCGTTAAGGATGATCCCTTGATGCGGCAAACATTTATTAACCTTGTGTTGGGTGAGCCTTATGAAGATAGGGGCGAAAAAGCATTAAGTGAGAAAAAATTACTTGAGCGCTGTGAGGTTTGGGCGGCGGAAGTGCCTGATGGTGTTGCAGTTCTAACTGCAGGTATCGATACCCAAGATGATCGCTTTGAAATTGAAATTGTCGGTTGGGGACGCAGTGAAGAAAGCTGGTCTATTGCTCATGATGTCATTGAAGGGGATTTAGAAACGCCAGAGCCGTGGGAGCGCCTCGATGCATACCTGAAACAAATTTGGCGGCGCGCTGATGGTCGCGGGTTTACCATCATGGCAGCTTGTATGGACTCCGGTGGTCACCATACACAGGCGGTTTATGACTTCTGTAAAGCGCGTTTAGGTCGTCGGATCTGGGCGATAAAAGGGGAGTCAGCAAGGGGTGGTAAGCGCTCTCCCATCTGGCCAACGAAACGTATTACATCAAGATCTAAAGCTGGATTTAAACCTGTGATCATTGGTGTGAATGCAGCTAAAGATAACGTGCGTGGTCGCCTTCATCTGGAACCACCGGCAGCAGGTGAACCATCACCGGCTTATATGCATTTCCCGATTGATCGTGATTTGCATTATTTCAGCCAATTACTTGCGAAACGGTCGATAGTCAAAGTGGCTGGCGGTCAACGTTATCGAATCTGGGAAGCAATACCGGGTCGAGCGAATGAAGCGTTGGACTGCCGAGTGTATAGCTATGCAGCTTTATGCGGTTTGAATTACATGGGTCTGAAGTTAAATGCACTTGCTGACAATATTGCAATTAACCCCGAGCGTTTAATTTCGCCATCAGAAAAACCAGAAACTAAAATCAATTTCCGTTTGCCGGGGGCGTTCATTCCTGAAGATGTGGAAGATAAACCTAAACGTAAGCGGATATCTCAATTATTGCCATAAGGAGTGCCAATGTCACAAATCAAAACGCTGCTAACAGGCATGAGCCAAGAGCAGTTAAAACAGGCACTCAACCAAGCGCAGCAAGCCTATATTGATTTATCCACAGGTGCAAAAGGTGTTTCATTTTCTTATACGCAAGGTGATGGGACGCGCTCCGTGTCTTATCAGCAAACAAGCCTTGGTGATTTATTAGCACTGATCCAAACGATACAGGCAATGCTAGGCATATCACGCAGGCGACCAATTAGGGTGAGATACTGATGAGTGTAAAAATTCTCGGTTTAAATGGTGAGCCGTTACCACCATCGAATGCCAAATTAAAATTTAACGCATTATCAGGAAGTGGTCGTGTACCCTATGATGCTGCTGATTCTTACAGTGACCAGTTAGCAAATTGGCAGCCGGCACTGTGGTCACCTGATAATGAAATCAATATTTACCGTGACCGCATTGTTTCACGGATGCGTGATCTTGCTCGAAATGACGGTTGGGCCGCTGGTGCGATTACCCGAGTACTCGATAATGCGGTAGGTGCTTGTTACCGGCCTGTATTTAAACCCGATTACAGGATGTTGCGGTTACTGACGGGTAATAAGTCATTTGATGCAACTTGGGCAGCGGAGTATAGCCGTTTTATCACTGCACACTGGCGATCATGGGCGAATGATAAAGGACGTTATTGTGATGTAGAACGAAAACAGACGGTCTCGCAAATGCTGCGTTTAGGTTTTCGACACAAGCTGTTAGACGGTGATGCTTTAGCTATTCTTCAATACCGACCTGATAGATTAGGGCTCGGGAAAGCGCGCTATGCAACAACGGTACAAATCATTGATCCAGACCGTCTCAGTAATCCGCAGCAAAACTTTGATATGTCGAATATTCGTGGTGGTGTAGAAATCGATAATGATGGTGCGCCGATTGCTTATCATATTCGTGAAGCGCACATGGGGGACTGGTGGTCAGGTGAAAAAACCATGACTTGGAAACGGGTATCTCGGGAAACCTCTTGGGGGCGTCCTGTTGTAGTTCATGATTTTGATATGGAACGTGGCGCGCAGCATAGAGGGATCGGCATTCTAGCGCCCATCGTTCAAAAATTAAAAATGTTGATTAAATATGATGAGTCAGAGTTAGAGGCAGCGATCTTGAATGCTGTTTTCGGTGCTTATATCGAGTCTCCATACGATGCTCAAATGGTGCAATCTGCCCTTGGTGATACAGGTTTTGGTGATGGTGAAGAACTCAGCGCCTATCAAACTCAACGTACAGAGTACTATCAAGACAAACGTCTTAACTTACAAACAGGTGCACGGATCCCACACTTATTCCCAAATGAAAAAATCGTCACATTAGATGCTGCACGGCCGACAAGTAACTTTGCTGGTTTTGAAAGCGCAGTACTTCGAAATGTTTCGTCCGCAACTGGATTGTCAGCACAGCAAATAACACAGGATTGGTCAGATGTTAACTATTCATCGGCTCGTGCTGCAATGTTGGAGGCTTGGAAAACGTTAACTCGTCGTCGTGATGAGTTTTCTAGCGGTTTTGCTCAGCCGATCGCTGTCGCATTCTCGGAAGAAATTCATGATGTTGAGGATGTGCCTTTACCTTCAGGCGCGCCTAATTTTATGGAAGCGTCCGCGGCCTATTGCCGTGCTAGATGGATGGGACCAGGACGTGGATGGGTTGACCCAGTCGCAGAGAAAAAAGGGGCCATTCTCAGCATGGAAGCCGGTTTCTCAACACTGGAAATGGAAGTGGCTGAAAATATGGGGGAGGACTGGGAAGAGCTTGTTGACCAGCGTAACTATGAAATTCAGCGATTTAAAGAATTGGGTATACCGCTACCGGGCTGGGCGCAGGCAGAAGAGTTTGCTCCAGATAACCCGACAAACAAACAGGAGGCCAAGTGAATTTACCCCACTTAGCACAAAAGCTATTTAATACTCCTTTGGCCATTCATCCGCAAAAAGCAGAAGTCGTGATAAGTGCCGTTATGGAACGATTTGGTATTACGCAAATTCGTAGCTCTATGATGGAGGATGATTATTACGATGATGACCGTTTTTCGCGTAAAAAAAAGGCTGACAGTGGGTATGACGTTTTAGAGGGGATCGCGTTGATACCTGTGCAGGGAACACTAGTACAAAAATTAGGTTCCTTACGGCCTTATAGTGGCATGACAGGTTATGACGGCATACGGCAAGTGTTTTTGTCAGCCATTCATGACCCAGAAGTCAAAGGTATTTGTCTCGATATCGACTCTCCTGGTGGAGAAGTGGCAGGGTGTTTTGATCTTGTTGATTTGATTTATGAATTACGGGGTAAAAAACCGATTTATGCCATTCTCTCGGAAAATGCGTATTCAGCTGCTTATGCGATTGCCAGCGCAGCCGATAAAATTTATGTACCGCGTACAGGTGGCGTCGGCTCAGTTGGGGTGATTGTTATTCATTGTGATTGGTCACAACGTATTAAAGAAGATGGATTAAAGGTTTCCATCATTACCTATGGCGATCGTAAAGCAGAAAGCAATCCGTATGTATCACTTACTGATGAAGCGAAAGCCGCTATTCAGCACGATGTTGATGAAATGGGGCGTCTATTTGTGAGCACTGTTTCCCGTAATCGTGGACTATCTGAAAAGATAATCCGCAATACACAAGCAGCCTGCTTTTTGGCTGATGAGGGCGTACAGATGGGGCTTGCTGATGTTGTTGCGAGTCCCGATGTCGCATTTCACGAACTGATGAAAGTTTCTGGAGTTAAATAATATGTCTAAATTTACCTTTGCTCATCTTATTGGTCGCAAGGCTAAAGCCACCGAAGAAGATGATGAAAAAACACGCAAAGCGAAAGGTCGTCGTGCAGAAGATGACGATGAAGAAGAAGAAAACGCTGAAAATGATGATCCTGAATCTGAAGAACAGAATGATGAAGAAAAAGGTCGCAAGGCTAAAAAAGCTAAAAGCAAAAAAGCGGATGATGATGAAGAGGATCCTGACGCCGAAGAAGATGAAGAGGCAGAGGATGATGATGACAATAAGGATGTGAAAAAAGGTCGTCGTGCGGAACAGAAGCGTTGTGCGCAGATTTTTGGTAGTAAAGCTGCTGCTGGTCGCCCTGACATGGCTGCACATTTAGCCTTCAACACCTCTCTTTCTGCAAGTGAAGCCATTAGCACATTAAAAGCGATGGGTAGCGCTACAGCACCGCAAAGCAACGGTCGTTCTCTTGATGCCCGTATGCGAGAAGAAGAACAAGTACGTTTAGGGCAAGATACACAAGTTGCTCCGAAAGGCTCAGCGGAGGCTGTAGCTCAACGAATGACAAGTCTCTATAACCGACATAAAGGAGGTAAGTAATGGATCAGATTTCACAAAACCCATTCCAGCCGGGCATGCGCCAAGCGATGTTTAATCCAGACCAGTTGATTTCAGGTCCGTTACAAGTTGTCACGGATACTGTAATGGTCGCAAAAGCAGGTATTCTAGTTCGTGGCACTATTTTGGGTAAAATTAAAGATACTCGCGAATATGTCATTTGCAAAAAAGATGCAACAGACGGCAGTGAAATTCCTTGCGCTATTTTGGTCAATGATGTTGATACAACAAATGGGTCAGCGTCTACAGGTGTGTATCTAATGGGTGAGTTTAATCACCATAAAACCACTTATGATGCGACTTGGACTGTCCCTGAACTTGCTGACGAACTGCGTCAATTCTCTATTTTCCTCCGCGATAGCGTACAAGCTTAATTCCCTTAATTCACTTAGACGTTAAATGCTAGCAATAGTAGGGCTTTTGACGTCTTTTAAATGAGAAACAGTATGAATATTTTCGATACGAATGTTTTAGTGCAAGTCGTGCCAAACCTAATGACCAGCCAAAACTGGTTGTTAGATAAATTCTTTCCCAATATGGTTGAGTCTGACACGGAAGAAGTCTCTATTGATGTTGATGTAGGCTTACGTCGTATGGCACCGTTTGTTTCTCCGTTGGTGGAAGGTAAGCTTGTTGAGTCTCGTAAATTCCAAACCAACAGTTTTAAACCTGCCTACATTAAAGACAAGCGAGCTCCTGATTTGCGTAAACCGATTCGTCGTCAAATTGGTGAACGTATTGGAGGGCAGTACACGGCTGCTGAACGCGCAGAGTTAAATCTCCAGCTCGAAATGATTGACCAAATCGACATGATCAACCGCCGCTTAGAGTGGATGGCTTCCAGCGCGTTAGTCTCGGGCACTGTGACGGTAGCTGGTGAAGGTTACGATACCAAAGTAGTTAATTTTGGTCGCGCCTCTGAGTTGACAATTACATTAAGTGGTGTCGATAAATGGCCAGTAAAAGTCGATGCAGGGAAAACCAATACCCAACCTTCTGACGATATAGAAGATTGGGGGCAACGTATTTTAAAAAACTCAGGGGCTACCGCTACTGATATCGTCTTTACGACTAAATCATGGAAAGCATTTCGTTTAGATACGACGATTAAAGACACTGCGATTACTTTCTCAGCATTAAGTCCGTTTGGTAACCAAATTAATGCTGGCACAGAAGTTCAAAAAGGTGCGGTGTATAAAGGACGTTGGGGCAACTATGATCTGTGGTTATACAACGATTGGTATATTGACCCGATTGATAACGTTGAAAAACCAATGATCCCAGATGGCTCAGTGATTATGTCTGGGGCTGATTTAATGGGAACTCGTGCATTTGGGGCAATTATTGACCCTGCGTTTAACTATGGCCCACTGGCATTTGCACCAAAATCATGGCTAGAGAATGACCCTGCTCAGCGTTTCTTAATGATGCAATCTTCACCGCTGGTTATTCCTAGCCGTGTGAATGCGGCATTGTGTGCAACGGTAGTCTAACGGAGGATTTATGGCAAAGAAACCCCAAGAGCAGCAGGATAAAATTGATGGCTTGGGGGGATTACCCCCTGAGTTACAAGTCGATGCTAATGTGCAAAAAAAACCTTTTCAACCTGATGAGCTGAATGATAAACCACTGGTTGAGCCTGAGCCTGAGCCTGAGCCTGAGCCTGAGCCTGAGCCTGAGCCTGAGCCTGAGAACAACGATGATACTGATAATGCTTATGTCGTCGTAAAAGGGCGTTCAGTTCAGCATAACGGCATTCTCTACACTGAAAGCCAACAAATTGAATTGGATGAGAGTGACGCTAATCGACTAGTGGATCTCGGTGTTGTTATGTCATTGGCTTCTGTACGTGAAAAGTTGGTTCAAGCCAATCCATCTGGGACGGTAACTATCAATGGGGATTGATTGGGATAAGCATCTATTAAATCCACTTCATCATGTTTTCGCCGAAAAGGTGCATTGGAGGCCTAAAGACGAGGAACATTATGATATTGAGGGAATATTTGATAGAGCTTACGCCCAAAACTATGAGTCCCTCGATGGTGAAAGCGGAATTAATACAACTCGCCCGATTTTAGGCGTACGTGATGCCATATTCAAAACCACACCCTCAAAAGGTGACAAGGTGTTTATTTACAGCGTGAGCACCTTGTTCGTGGTTGGGGACGTTCAGCCAGATAGTCATGGTGGAACACATTTAATCTTAAATAAGGTGGCATGATGAATGCAGCGCAGATCCGCGAGTTAGTTGTTAACGCCTTAAAAGGGAGAACAGCCGCAGAAAACCGTGTTTATTCCCCTATGGATTGGTCAACAGTGAATGCGGATTATCCCTGTATTATCGTTCAAACACCGTTTGATCACAAAAAGTCACTGGGCCGTAATGTACCGCAATTCAATACCGTCACGACAGTACGTATAACTGGGCGGCTCGAGGAGTTTGATGGTGATGACCTCGATGGCGCAATGAAAGCCGAACTTGCATTGGAAGCGTTACGGGAAGAAATTGAGCGTGCCGTCATTAATAGTTATGAGTTGACGCGTCAAATTCAGCAGTTCCTTGAAATTCGGTCTCAAATCGATATCAGTGCAGGTGGTGAAGGCCATCTTGCACAATTATTGATGGATTTAGATATCGAATATTACCAAGGCCCCGAAGAGTTTTATCCTATTGACGCTGATCCGTTAACGGGTATCGATATCAATGTTCAGCAACCCGATGGCACGCCCGAGCATCACATCAAAATTGACCTGACCTAAGCAGGAGTCTTTATGTTTGTAAAACCGATTAATGGCCGCAGCGTGCGCTGCCCGGTCAAGGGTTCCCCTTTGCCTGAAAGTGGGCAAGAAGTCCCAAATAATGTTTATTGGCGTGCGCGGCTTAATGATGGTGATGTTGAGTTGGCCACACAAAAATCCAAGGAGAAAAAAGCATGACAGTTCCATTTTCTCGTGTCCCGAATAATCTCCGTGCGCCGTTGTTTTATGTTGAGTTTGACAATTCAATGGCTAATAGCGCAACAGCAACGCAGCGTTCATTGATTATCGGACAAATGTTAACGGGGGCAGCGGCACAAAATGCTATCCCTGAGCGTATTTCTTCAGCTTCTCAAGCCGCTGAGCGTTTTGGCAGTGGCTCAGTTTTGCATGGCATGATGAAAGCCTATTTCAATAATGATATTGCTGGTGAAGTTTGGGCGTTACCTCATGCTGATACTGAGTCTATGACTGTTGCAACGGGGACGGTTAAAGTGAATAGCCCGGCGAATGCGACAGGCGTGATATCACTCTACATTGCCGGTATTCGAGTTCAAGTTACGGTTGTTGCCACTGATACCACTCAAATGGTTGCCACAGCATTACTGAATGTGATTAACCGAAACTCAGAGTTACCTGTTACAGCAAAAGCGGAAGCCGATATTTTAACTTTAACGGCTAAAAATAAGGGCGTACTAGGCAACGGTATTGATATTCAGTTGAATTATCGTGGCTTAATGGGGGGCGAATCTACTCCATCAGGTTTAGAACTTGTTATTACTGATATGAAGGGCGGTAGTGGAGCGCCTGATTTATTGGATGGCCTAGCTAATCTTAATGATCGTAGCTTTGATTTTATGGCGAATCCATACAGTGATACAGCATCACTCGATGCGATTAAAGAGTTTCTTTCTGATAATGGTGGGCGTTGGTCTTGGGATCAGCAGCTATATGGACACAGCTTTAGCGCAATAACAGGAACGTATGGCCAGTTAGCGGATTTTGGTGAAAAGCGTAATGACCAGCATGGTTCATTATTGGGTGTACCTAAGTCACCGTCACCACTTTATCTTTGGACTGCCGCTTATGTAGGCGCTATTGCTCAAAGTTTACGTAATGATCCGGGGCGTCCATTACAAACATTGCCAATTAGTGGTGTATTGGCTCCTGACTCAACTCAGCAACTTAGTTTGATTGAACGTAACAATTTGCTCTATAGCGGTGTATCAACGTTCACTGTTGATGATGATGGTACCGTGCGAGTGGAAAACATCATCACGACATATCAAAAAAATGCCTATGGTGATAATGACGATAGTTACCTGCAGGTGGAAACGTTGTATTTATTGATGTTTGTTTCTCGCTTTATGCGAACTCAGATCACCAGTAAGTTTGGGCGCATGAAACTAGCCAATGATGGTACCCGTTTTGCGCCTGGTTCAGCGATTGTTACACCGAACATTATTCGTGCTGAGCTTATCGCGCAATACAAATCATTAGAATATAACGGCTATGTGCAGGACTCTGACGCTTTTATTAAAGGGCTTCTTGTTGAACGTAATAGCCAAAATCCTAACCGTCTCGATGTTCTCTGGACAGGCACATTGATTAATCAGCTTCGTGTCTTTGCACTACTTAATCAGTTCCGCCTACAGCCATCCATTTAAGGGTAAATTATGTCAAATACAACTAACCGTTTGGCAGGTACGGCATACGTTACCGTCAATGGTATTTCAATTATGGTGGTGGGTGACTTCACCTATAGTCCATCGAAAGTAAAGCGTGAAACTCTATCGGGTATGGACTATGTGCATGGATACAAAGAAAAACCAACACCGGGTTTTATCTCCATGCGCGTCCGTGATTCTGGCGGTACAACTGTGGCTGATTTTAATGATCAAACTGATGTGAATATTGTTGCTGAGTTAGCCAACGGAAAAACAATCATCGGTCAAGGTTTATGGTCAGTAAACGCACAGGAAGTAAAAAGTGAAGACGCTGAATTTGAAGTGCGCTGGGAAGGCCGCTCTGTTACAGAAAACTAATTAGGAGTTTATATTGTGGAAAAGACTAAAGTTATCAATTTAAGTACGGCAATAGAATCAAACGATAAAAAAGAGCGTTATGAGAAAATTCATCTTAAAGAGCCGGTTTTAATTCAAGTAGAGCAGTTTTATGAGCGTCAGGCTCAGTCAGCTAGTTCATTACCTGCAATGCGTTTATTAATTTCGTTGGTGAGTCAGGTACCTGAGACCGAAATCAAAAAAATGTCGATTACTGATTTTGTACAATGTAAGGACTATTTAACCTATTTTTTGGAGTTCGAGTCCTCTATGAGTGGCAGCAATTAGCTGCGGATCTGACTTATTTTTATCGATGGGGACCACATGAAGCGTGGTCTCTAACTCGTAGTCGGCTGACTTGGTGGCTTGATAATGCAACAAGAATAAATAAACGGGAATAGATTATGGCGTCCAATACTTTTGATTTTGAATTAATTGCAGATGATAAAGCTAGCAGTGAAATTGCTAATATAGAAGCACAATTATCACAACTTACACCTGTTCTATCACAAGCAAGGGAAGGACTTAGGTTAGGTGGTGATGATTCATTGTCAGGTCTTGGTAATATTGGAGACAAAATAAGAGCTATTACAGATGGAGCTAAATCTGGTGCTCAAAGTATTGGCGACATGATCCCTCCGTTGAAAAACTTTGGAGCCATAGCTGGTGGCTTAATGAAAGCTGGTGGTATTGGCGCACTTGTATCAGGGGGATATAAATACGCTACAGAAGCTGCTGAAAATGGCACTAAAGTCATGACTTCAGCCAAAAATATGGGAATGTCTGTAGAGGAAAGCACACGTTTATCTGGTACTTTGGTTCAAAAAGGTGCTAGCAAGGATGATGCTCGGGGCATTATGGAAAGCTATTATGAGAAATTAAGCCAAGCGAATAAGGGGCAAGACGGTGAGCTATTAGCTTCCATAAAAGGTATTGGAGCTGAGTTATCTAGGAACAAAGATGGTAGCGTCAATATCACCAAAACACTGGAAAGCTTAGAAACTGCAATTCAAGAGTTACCTGATAGTCGAAATTGGGAATTGCGAGATAAATTGAAATTACCCCCTGAATTAATTGCATTGTTAAAAGAGGGAAAAGGTAAATTAAATGAACGTATGGTGCGTTCGGATAAAATCGGCCTAACTGTTAAAGATGAACATGCTGAACGCATGGATAAACTCAATACAAAAATCAAAGATCTCGGTGCTGAATTTGAAGGTGCCGGAAATAAACTGGAAACAGGCATTTTTGATTTTTTATACAATGACAGCATGTTAATGAAAGTTCCTGATTTCGGAAATGTCGATAAGGCTGTAAATAGAATTAAAGAAGTTGAAGATCGAGCCAATGATACACCCGATAATTTCTACCATGGCGACAAACGTAAAGATCTTATTGCGAGAGCACTCAAAGATGAAGACTACAAAAATTCTTTAGGTTTTTATGATAAAACTCGGCTTATCGCCCACGATCCGACCAGTGCTCAATACAAAAACATAGAAAGTAGATATGGTAAAGAATGGGAGCGACAAAAACAGCAAGCAGAGGAACGTAAAAATACTCCAAAAATTAATATAGGTGATAAGATCCCTGATAATTTTGTACAAGATGAAAAATATAACCCTAATCGTCGTGGATTGAGAAATAATAACCCCGGGAACCTAATTGCAGCTCCAAATACTACGGGTCGAGATTATGGAAATAATCACTATTATGCTCAATTTGCTAACCCTCGGGATGGTATTGCAGCTATGTCACGGCAATTAATGCTAGATGCAGAAAATGGGTTTAATACCATTGATGATCTTATGCGAAAATACGCCCCTTCAAAATCAGGAAATAATACGCAAGGTTACATTGATAGGGTTTCAAAAGGTACAGGATTTGGCCCCTATGAAAAACTAGATATGCATGATCCAGACGTATTAGGCAAAATCATGCCTCATATGATTAAAGTCGAAAATATCGAACAACCTTACAGTTACGATCAGATAATGGAAGGTATTATGGATTCTATTATGGATGACCGCTGGAAAGGGTTGAGAAAACCTGATCGAGTGATGGAGCAACGAGACGCAATCGCTGTACGTGAAGAGCAACAAAAGGCTGACCAACGGGTACAAGAAACGCCATCAATTAATACGAATAATCAAGCGACGCAAGTGGTTGATATGATAACCAGTGCTTTGTCAGAAGCATTGCAACAAAACTCTAAGCTAGAAATTACTGTGATTAGTGGAGATAAAAAAACAACACAGTATTTAACACCTAAATCAAATGGTAGAATCACTGTACCCATGGAAACACCATAGAGAATTTAAATGACTAAATTATTTTTATCTGTAGTGCTTTTAGTTCCATCGATTGCATATGCTGCAAGTTTTGATTGTAATAAAGCCCATAGTGATGTGGAAAAGTTAATATGTAATACACCTGAGTTATCAAAAGCGGACGATGAGTTATACGTTGATTATTTACAAGCGAAATTAGTCACTGGAAATAGTGATGAATTCAAAAAACTGGCTAAAAAAAATTGGGATCTCCGTGTTAAAAATTGTGATACAAAAGAATGTTTACTTGATTGGTATCATCGCTCGACAATTATTTATAGGAATGTTGCTGCCAACCAACCAATAGATGAACAGGATGTATCGGGTACTAATTTTTACTATGGATCCTCAGCTAAAATTCAAGGAACCTTAAAAAGAGAATCAGGCGGCTTCCCTTCAATAAGGACGGATGACATTATATCTGTTTCATCGAAAACACCAGATGAAGCGGAATCAGATGAGCCGGGTGAATGGGGCGTCGCGGTAATGCAACTTGCTATGACCGATAAAAGTCAGTGGCGTTATTTTGAAAAAAATATGAATACTAAAGCACTGGTAACTTGTAATTTATATCATGCGCATACAGGGCATCATTTTACACCTGTGATGTGCTTGGTAGAAAATATTGAGCCTGCAAAATAAATACAGGACTGAGGATAAAAATGAAAACAATAGGTTATATATTAGTTATTACGGGTGTTATATTTCTTGGATTTTCGTTTCTTATGGATACAGCAGTTTACGTTAACGAACTAGGAAAAGTTAACAATTTGCCCCTTCTGTTTTCACAACAAAATAAAATTATAGTTTGCTGCTTTGTTATTTTATACGGAATTATTTTTATTACCAATGGTAGGAAATCAGATAACATAAAAGAAATAATAGAAAAAAACGATATCAATGAAATAAAAGATATTGGTTTTAAATCGACAGTGATTAGCAATATAAATAATTATCGGTCATATGATTTTTTTAAAAATGGGAAATTAGACGAAAATCGGCTGTCTGGTTTTTTGGTTCTTTGTAACACATTAATAAATGAAGCAAAAAATAATAAAATATCTATGGATAAAATAGATATTATAATGAATGATATAATATATAACATAACAGATGGGTTGAATAAATCTGATTCATCGAGAATTAAAATAGAGATAAAAAAACTAACTCAATAGAGTTTTTAATTCATGTAATGTATTCAATAGCCGCCTTTGCGGCTTTTTTCATTTTTGGAGTCTCCATGGCATTTATTAAAAACGCATTATCTTCTTTATTGGGAGAGGATAGCTCATGGTCATGGGCTGAACATTTACGACAAGCTTCGTTTCGTGGCGTTCCCTTTGGTGTAATGTCTGGTGAAGGTGTTTTTGGTCGTCGTGTTGCAGTACATGAATATCCTTATCGGGATCAGGCTTGGGTAGAGGATTTAGGCCGTAGCACCCGACGAATTACGATAAAAGGCTTTTTAATTCAAGATAGCCTAGTTTATGACGCACCTGATGTATTTACCCAGCGTGATAATTTAATTGCAGCTTGTGAAGAAGGTAAAACAGGCACGTTAATTCATCCAACACTAGGTGAGCTAACGGTTAATATTACTGAGAGTGGGCTTCGTATTAATGAAAATGCTGAAAATGGTCGAGTATTTGAATTTGAGCTGGTGGTTATTGAATCGGGTTTAAAAGTTTTTGCTATTACTGAAGCCGAAAATACAGGTCTACTCACTTCTAAAAATTGGTTAAAAACAGCGACAACCACAGCAGCAAAATATATCGCCCTCGTTAAAGGCGAAATGCGAACTATCACGCAAACCATCGAAACTATCAAAAATACGGCTAGTTTTTGGGTGATGATGGCAACAAAAACAGTGAATGAAGCAACAAACCTCAGCGATTCGCTAGGAAGTGTATTCGGATCTGAGCAGTATGGGCGTTATCAAACAGGGTCATTAGGCGGCTCGGTTTCTGGCGCGACAGGTAAAAGAGTGATGACTGATTTATCTCTTGATGATAACGCATTGATTGATAGACAGTTAACCGCTGTAACTATTGACCGAGAAAAAATTGAATTACAGTTAAATTTAGTATTAACGGCAACGGATCCTGAGCAATTTTGTCAAAGTATTCAAGATGCTATCCTGCAAATCATGGAGATGGCCAGTAGTATTGAACGTCGTATGTTGTTGTTATCTCAATTATCAAAATTTGAATATCCCAATCATCAAGAAAATCCACAAAGCATTCGCGTCACCCAATTAACCGTCACGTATTTGTCTGTTGTCACTGCAGCAGCGGTTGCTACTCTTTCGACGCAAACATTACCGAGCAGTAGTAATGAAGCGGCTAGCCAGCAACGTGACGTTTGCTTAGTTATTGATGAAGCATTAACTCTGGTTGGTGATCTTGCTATGGATGAGGTCTATCAGCTGGTACATGAAATGCGTGGTGCAGTTGTCACGCAATATATCCATAAAGGGTCAGAGAAAGGGCGATTAACACAATATTCATTACCATCAACGTTAAGTGTTCTACATATATCAAATCGGTTATACCAGGATGCGAGTCGTAGTGATGAATTAGTCATGGAAGTAGAACCTCGCCACCCTGCATTTATGCCGGCTCAATTTAAGGCCCTAAAAAAATGAGTGAAAAAAATAGCGATGATGTTTCTTTGCTGATTAACGGTAAACGCATAATGGGTTGGGACAGTATACGAATTACGCGCGGTATTGAACGCTTCCCCAGCGACTTTGAGTTATCACTGATGGATTATTATCCAGCCACAGATGAAAAACAATTGGTGAATGCAGGTGATTCGTGTGAGCTGATGATCGGTGAGGATAAGGTGGTTACTGGGTATATCGATAGTTGGAACCCAGCTATTAATAAAACTCAGCATCAAATTAGGGTTTCTGGGCGTGGTAAATGCCAAGACTTAGTCGACTGTTCGGCTAATTGGGAAAATAACGTCATTAGTCAATCCAATGCGTTACAGATAGCTAAAAAACTGGCCGGTTGGTATGACATTGATGTTATCAGTGATATTCCCGAAAGCCAATTCCAGAACATTCCACAGTTTACGCTTAATTGGGGGGAGTCCTCTCAACAAGTTATCGAGCGAACATGCCGTTGGTCTGCATTACTTTATTATGAACTCCCTGATGGGAGTTTATTTTTATCTCGAGCTGGAACCGAAGTTGCAGCGAGTGGTATTTCTCAAGGGCAAAATATCGAGGAGGCAAATTATTCAGATTCGATGTCTAGTCGATATTCAGAATATATTGGCGTGTCTTTATCTATATCCCCAATGAGTGGTGACTATTCTTCTGTTGAGAATGCCAGAGCCAATGATCCCGAAGCCGATAAAATGCGGTACCGAAATTATATTACGATTGTTGAGAGTAATTTAATCACCGCAAGGCGAGAGCAAGAAGCCATTAATTGGGAAATGAATCGTCGCTATGGGCGATCTAAAGAATTGCGTGTCGTCATTGATAGTTGGAGAGATAAAGATAGCCAACTTTGGCAGCCCAATACGTTAATTCCTATCAATATTCCAATCTTTGGCCTTGAAGATAAACAGTGGTTGTTATCTGAAGTCGTTTTTATTCTGGGTAGTGATGGTACCAAAGCTATTTTAACACTAATGCCGCCAGAAGCATTCATTGTAGAGCCATATGAGTTCTATCAAACAATCAGGATGTGATGATGAATCAGATATTAAGAGATATCAAAACGCGGATCGCAATGATGATTGGCTTTGGTAAAACAACCTTATCTGAAGATACTGGAAACTCTCAAAAAGTGCAGTATCACAATAATATGGAGGTCAGAGACGGCACTATTCGTTATACCGATTTTGGTTTTTCTTCATCGTTGCCAGCAGGATCAGATGTTTTAATTGCTTACCTAAATGGTAATCGCTCAAATGCCATTATTTTTGCCAGTAACCATCCATCGTCAAGGCACCAAAACCTCAAATCAGGTGAAAGTGTGCTTTATAACCAGTGGGGGTTACATATTTTAATGACAGAGGAAGGCATTGTCATTGAAGCTAAAAACAAGGATGTCACGATTAATAATGCCAACAAAGTTACTGTGAATGCGACTACTGAAGTGCTCCTGAATACCCCGATATTAAAGGTGACGGGGGATATTATCGATAATTGTGAAGATAATAAATCGACGTTAAAAGCACTGAGAGACAGCTATAACACACATAATCATGACGTCAAAAATGTCCAATCGGGTGGCAGCAACATCACCAGCGAAACTATCAAGGAGAAAGTCTAATGTCAGATATTTCAAGTTGGTGGCAAGTCGATGCTAATAAAGCTGATTGGTTACAAGGTTCAGGCGATTTATTGGCGGGTGATGATTTACAAACCGCGATTATTATTAGTTTGTTTACCGATGGATTAGCAAGAGCGGACGATAACGTAGATGAAAGTTATCGTCGCGGCTGGTGGGGTGATGTTAACGAAAATTACAGTATCGGTTCACGCCTTTGGTTGTTACATCGCCAAAAATTGACGGTTGAAGTCGCGAGAAAAGCAGAGGATTACGCCCGTGAGTCATTGAAATGGTTAATTGACGATGGCGTAGTATCTTATATCGAGGTGGGGACTCAAATAGTTTACCCCAATCGCTTAAACATGATTATTCGTTATCACCGCCCTGGTGATGAAAGTGATCTACGGTTCTTTTGGGTCTGGGAGGCGTAAGAATGCCCTTTAAACGAAAAACACTCTCAGAGTTAAGAGAGCAGAATGAACAATTTTTACGATCTGAATTAAAAGAGCCCGGTGCATTACTTCGATTTTCTAATATGCGGATATTGGCAGATATGGATGCTGGTATGTCGCATATGCACTATGGCTACTTGGATTATATTGCCAAACAAACCACACCTTTTACGGCAACAGGTGAATGGCTTGCCGGGTGGGGAGCACTAAAACGTATTTTCCGCAAAGCACCTCAGCGTGCTCAGTGCCAATCAGTTAAGGCTACTGGCATATCAGGAACGATGATACCTAAAGGCAGCAAGCTTAATCGAGGTGATGGTTACCAATATCAAACTACAGCAGAAGCAACAATCAATGCACCAGGTGAATCAATAGTTTCTTTAATTGCTATTTTGCCTGATATCAACAAAAACCCTGAAGGGGGTGGTTCACTTGGTAATAGCCCATCAGGAACGCAGTTAACGTTAGATATCAGTATTGTTGGTATTTCTGCTGAGTTCCTAGCAATAGATCCAATTGTTGGGGGCGCGGATATTGAACCTGAAGAAGCGTTCCGGAGCCGTATTTTAGAAGCTTATCAAAATCCGTCACAAGGGGGGAATTCGGCTGACTATATTGGTTGGGCAAAAGAAGTCCCCGGCGTCACTCGTGCATGGGTGAGGCGTCGATTATTGGGCGCTGGATCAGTTGGTATTTACATTATGTGTGATGCTAATACTAATGATGGTTTTCCTATCGGTACAGATGGACCAGCAACCAAAGAAGTGTATCAAATCCATGCAACAGGCGACCAGCTGCGCGTTGCTGACTATCTTTATGATCTACAATCAGTTACTGCGCTCGTTTGGGTATGTTCACCCATAGCAAAGAAAATTAATTTTGTTTTCAGTGGTCTTTCTCATATTGATCAGGAAACAAAGCGAAAACTTGAAGGGGCTATTGATGGTTTCTTCTATGAAAAAAGTAATCCTGCAGACGTGAATATCATTAATCCTGCTGATATTGACCGTGCTATTTTTGCTGCATTAGGACTGGTAGGTTATCGGCTTGTTTCACCGAGTGCAGAAATAGAGTTAGGTATTGGTGAGATACCCGTTAGAGGGGAGATTGTATATCAATGATCCCCTATACGATTGAAGATTATACGAAGGCATTAATCAGCTTAGCGCCACAGGGGTTGGCATGGAACTGGAAACCTAACTCAGTGATGCATGCTGTGCTTAGAGGTCTTGCACGTAGTTATCAAAGTTCTGATCTCGATGCGATTCAACTTTTGAGTGGTGCGTTTCCAAAAACAGCAACAGTGATGTTACCAGAGTGGGAAAAAACATTAGGTTTGCCTGATGATTGTGCCATCGGTGAAATGGACAGTTTACCTAAACGACAAGGGGCGGTAGTTTCTAAATTAGTCAGCACTGGTGGGCAATCAAAAGCGTATTTTATCAATTATGCAGCTGAATTGGGTTACACCATTACAATCACTGAATTTAGGCCTGCACGATGTGGATTATCTGTCTGTGGTGATCCGTTAAATGGTGAAGATTGGCCTTTTGTTTGGCGTGTTAATGCTGGCGATACAGCAATCAGTTACGCATTATCTGGCGTGAGCTATTGTGGGGATCCATTACGTTCATGGGGCAATCGTTATTTAGAGTGTAAATTTAATTTATTATCACCACCACACACCATCTTACAAGTTAGCTACCTCCAATAATTTCCTTATTTATTTTAATCACCTTAACTGCGTGAGGATTTGTCATGAAAAAAATTGGTGATATCACCAACACCGCCGACAAGAACGGCGAATTTACCGATGGTAACGTCGCAGCAGGTACACCACCAACCCAATTAATGGGGGCATGGTTTAACTCTGTTCAGCGCGAGATTTTAAATGTGTTAGTTAAAGCAGGTATACCTCAGTCTGCAACGAAAGAGGACCAACTAACAGCCGCTATTGAAAAACTTATTGGTAGCGCAAGTTATCTGCCGACAGGTTATAGCTACTCAAAGGTAGAATCAAATCTTAAGTTTCAACCTATCGGTAATTACCAACCCTCTGGTGACTATGCAACAAACACGGCGCTCAATAATGGGCTTGCATTAAAGTTTGATAAAACAGGTGGGTTAATTGATGGTAGCGTAACAAGTACCACGTTGGGAGTCACACGAAAAGCTACAAACTCAACAATATATTTATTTCCAGCCCCTGATTCTCAGCCAAATGGTTATGCTCACTTTCAATATAAAATAGGAACTGACTGGTCTGGTCTCGTCGAAATACCAAGAACAGCAAGTGGCAATACAACGCGATTAATGCAAGTTGGTGATTATGGCTTCGGGAAATCTTCATCACAGTATACACCAACGGATAAAATTTCAGATTATCGTATTAACTCAATAAGTTACGCAGAGGGAAATAAAGGTGATTCATTTTTAGGCGTTAATAATCACTTATTAAATGTGTTTGGTTTTACAAGTAGCGCGTATGGATATCAGGTTAGTTTTGTTGGAGGCCAAGAAAGGGTTGGATTTAGAGCAATTATTAATAATGTCGTTAAGGATTGGCATGAGTTTTATACTACAGCTAATACTCAAGCAGACCATAACGGTAACGTAAAAATTCCCGGCTATCTTGAGCGTAGTGATTACCCTGTGGGGTGTCCAATTCCGTGGCCGCAATCAAACGCCCCCGCTGGTTATTTAATTTGTAATGGTCAATCATTCAATAAAACAACCTATCCACTTTTAGCAAAAGCATACCTAACAGGAATTTTACCTGATTTACGCGGCGAATTTATCCGCGGGCTTGATGCTGGGCGTAACATTGATGCAGGTCGTGCAGTTTTATCAGCTCAGGGTGATGAATTTAAATCCCACAATCACTCTGTAATTGGCGAGGACTCAGGTTCTGGAACTGCATATTTTGGTAGAGGTAACGGCTCAAGAAGAAGCATTGAAAAAAATGCTATGAATCTTGAAGGTGGTAATGAGACACGTCCACGCAACATTGCATTTTTATATATCGTGAGAGCAGCATAATGAAAAACTATAAATTAGATATTGAACAAGCAGAAATTGGCATCAACGGACTTGCGTCAAAAGCAGGTTGGATTAAAACCTATATCGCAGACCCAGCAACACGCGAATATGTTAATGCCTCAATGGAAAATATTTATTTTGATGTGAGTGTATCCGCCGGGGCTTATATTGACGCGCCAGAATTACCAACAAAAGCCGGATTCGCAGTCGTGCGCAGTAAAGATGAAACAAAGTGGGAAATCGTCGCAGACCATCGCACAAAAACGGCTCACAGCACAGAAACCCGTCAACCGACCGAAATTGATTTTATCGGTGACTTGCCGCCTACTCTGACTTTGTTAGAGCCACAAACAGAGTTTGACGTGTGGAATGGTAAAAAGTGGGTCACTGATATTGAAGCGCAGAAAGCATCATTTATTGCTATCGCTGAAAGCGAAAAAGTACAGCGTTTGCAAGAAGCAGAGCAAAACATCTTAATGCTTGAGCGCAAAGTACGCTTAGAAATGGCAACTGACGAAGAAGTTGCGTTACTAAAACAGTGGGAAATATACAGCATAAAAGTTGCTGATATCGACACCTCAACCGCGCCTGATATTGAATGGCCTGAAAAACCTTAATTCCAACCAAAATAAAGCCGCAGTTATTTCTGCGGCTTCCTATCACATCAAGTATTTTTTAGACTCAGCTTTATTCGTTTCTGAGTTACCATAAAAATGTTGTTCCAATTGTTTCAGTAAATCTTTAGCGACACTTTCATGCATAAATGATTGTATAGGTTCTCTCTTGATATTTTGCATTTCCTTTGTATCAGTATTGAATTTAGGATCAGAAAATATAATTTTCATGAATACGAAACCAGGAGGGTTATCAACGGATACATGAGCTTTTTCTAATTTAGGGATATACTCCGCATTATCTATTTCTAGGATTTCGTTATTATCTTTTATCATGCTGGCACCCACGAATCATCAAGCCAAATATCCTCAATAATCTCATTAATTTCAGTGGTAGCATCATCGGTCTTAGCACCACTAATGACTATTGATTGTGATGTACTCATTGCAACTCGAACATTAAGCGGTCCATATTTATCACCGATCCGTTTAATTATTTGTTCTCTCAGTGCATTACGAGTCTTTTCTGACGGCTTGTTACCCGACTCTTTATCGAAGAGAATTTCAATACGTGGCATAATTACAGCTCCTTTTAACTGTTTATTTATACAGTATTTATATGCAGTAATGAAGTAAGTTGCAATATCTTGGTTAATAAAAATTATGTCTTTATTGAATGAGTGTTACTTTTTTATAAGCTCTTCGTACTTGCCATGTAGTGTATTAGGGAATAGTTCTGTATAAACCTGCCACAGGACATTTAAGGATCTATGCCCAGTTACCTGAGCAACTTCAGCTATATTGAATCCAGCTTCAAACAACCTGCTTGCACCTTCTCTTCTTAAGTCATGATATCGAAGATCTTCGATGCCTAATTTATTTCTAACACGCTGAAATCCTGCTGAAACCGATCGAGAGTTATAAGGAAAAATTCTATCGTCTTTACGTTCTTGTTTTTGTAAAATTTCCCATGCATTACCAAGCATAGGTACAAGCATATGATTTCCGACTTTTTTACGAGGATCTTTTCTATCTCTAACTATTACTGAACGTGCTGTATAATCAACGTCTTCCCATCTTATTTTACATACTTCGCCAATTCGCATGCATGAGAGTATTGAAAATTCTAGAATATCCAAATATGGGATATGAGCCCCTCGATGTTCACTTCGCATTTTTAATGCTTCTTCCAGTCTAGCTAATTCATCACCAACAGGTCGCCGGCTTCTTCTATTGGATTTTCCAATCAATCCCATTTGATTTAGCAAGGGGCGCGCTTCAAGTGTTGGATTCCTATTATAGTCGATACCATAAACGGGATTTGCTGACTGTAAAACAGAGCCTAAATAACTAACATCATGGTTAACAGTTGCAGGACTAGCACCGGCAGCATTTCTATATCTGCAGTGATCAATAATATGATTAATAGATAATTCATTTAGTAGTAACTTTGATAAATCCGAATCAAGTAGCATATTTAAAACATAGGATTTTGTACGTCCGGCTTTACCGCCAAGATTAGGATCATGAATATATCTGTAGATGAGCTCGCCGACAGTGATTTTATTAACATCATTGGGATTGGGTATCCCTGATTGTTCCAGTTCAATTACACGCTTTGATCCCCATGTTTTAGCATGAGCCTGCTTAGTGAAAGTTTTACTTTCGTTATAAATTCTTTTGCCGTCTTTTTTGATGCTAACCGAGCAGCGATATCGCACAGTGCCATCTGCTCTCATTCTTTTGTCTATGCTATAATAAGCCATCTTAATATTTTCCATGACAGATTTAGACACTGAGGACACCAAATTTAAGGTGTCCTCACGGGTGTCCTGATAAAGCAAAAATACACTAAAATAGGTCAAAATGCACGGAAACACGTCAAATATAAAAATCACTGAAAACAAGGCTATTCAAGGTATGACTGGCTATAAGAACCTAAATCGATTCTCCATTGCGCCGATGCTCGACTGGACTGACCGCCATTGTCGTTATTTCCATCGTTTATTGAGTAAAAACACTTTGCTCTATACTGAAATGGTAACCACTGGTGCAATCATTTATGGAAAAGGTGACTATCTTGCTTTTAGTGAGGAAGAACATCCTGTTGCACTGCAACTTGGGGGAAGTGATCCTGCGGCTTTAGCACAGTGTGCCAAGTTGGCACAAGAACGTGGTTATGATGAAATTAATTTAAACGTAGGCTGTCCGTCAGATAGAGTACAAAATGGCCGTTTTGGTGCTTGTTTGATGGGGGATGCACAGTTAGTTGCTGATTGTATAAAAGCAATGCAAGACGTTGTTTCAATTCCCGTTACAGTAAAAACGCGCATTGGTATTGATGAACAAGATAGCTATGAGTTTTTATGTGATTTCATTGAAACCGTTTCTACCAAGGGCGGTTGTGAGATGTTTATTATCCACGCTCGTAAAGCGTGGTTATCGGGTCTGAGTCCGAAAGAAAATAGAGAAATTCCACCCCTTGATTATCCTCGCGTTTATCAGCTAAAACGTGATTTTTCACACTTAACAATGGCAATTAATGGTGGAGTGAAAACACTAGAAGAAGCTAAAGAACATCTAAAGCACCTAGATGGTGTGATGGTTGGACGAGAAGCTTATCAGAATCCATCGATTCTTACTGCTGTGGATAACCAATTATTTGATGATAAATACCCTGTCGTTAATGGTATTGAAGCCGTTAGGCAGATGTACCCATATATTGAAAATGAACTCTCAAAAGGGGCTTATTTGGGGCACATGACACGTCACATGTTAGGTATTTTCCAAGGCATACCCGGAGCACGTCAGTGGCGTCGATATTTGAGTGAGAATGCTCATAAAAAAGGTGCTGACTTGGCGGTTGTTGAGCAGGCACTTGCCCTAGTGACTCAAGGTGAATAAGTAAATTCAAAAAGGCGTCAATGCATTTAACTTTAATATTGACGCCCTTTTAATCACTTAAGGAATTAACAAACTTGATCCTTGAGTATGTCTTTGCTCGATGATGCGGTGAGCTTGTTGTGCATCTTTTAGGGCAAATATCTGCGATTCAGGGACATCAACATTGAGTTTTCCACTTAATATCATGTCAAACAATGCTTTGCTGGCTTGATCTAACTCTGCTCTATTCGTGACATAACCGCTAAGTGATGGTCTTGTGACGTACAAAGAACCTTTTTGATTTAAAATGCCTAAATTCACCCCAGTAACGGGACCTGATGCATTACCAAAGCTGACCATTAAACCTTTGCGCTTCAATGAGTCAAGTGATGCTAGCCATGTAGCTTGACCTACAGAGTCATAAACGACATTGACTTTTTCACCATCTGTTATTTCTTTAACGCGAGCAGCGATATCTTCTGTTTGGTAGTTAATCACTTGCCAAGCGCCAGCATCTTTGGCTCGTAATGCTTTTTCATCTGAACCCACTGTTCCTATCATCTTGGCACCGAGTGCTTTTGCCCACTGACAAGCGATGAGACCAACACCGCCAGCGGCGGCATGGAATAAAAATATCTCATCACGCTTAACTTGATAGGTCTGGTTGAGCAAATAGTAAACAGTCATTCCTTTCAACGAGCAGGCAGCAGCTTGTTTAAATGAAATATCATTAGGTAAATGGGCGACTGCACTTTCAGGTACATTGTGAATTTCACTGTAAGCGCCTAAAGGGCCTTGTGCATAAACAACGCGGTCTCCAGGTCTGAAGCCTGTTACTTGGGAGCCTGTTTTTACGACAATACCGGCGGCTTCTGTGCCAAGGCCTGCGGGTAAATTGGCAACAGGATATAACCCACTGCGGACATAAGTATCGATAAAATTGATGCCGATAGCGTGATTTTCTATTTGTATTTCGTTATCTGTAGGCTCGTTCGGGGAATAATCTACAAAGTTCAGAACTTCAGGACCGCCTGCTTGTGCGAATTCAATACGTTTTGCCATGACAATCTCCAACGGGTATAAGTGCATTTATTTTCATGTGTATGCATTAACAATATCAATCGTATGAGTTTAACGCTATACACAATAACAATAATTATGAGTTAGCATATTGTACTCTTTAGTTTCCTTTAAGGGACGAAGAAAGAAAGCCGCAACAAGCGCAAGATTGGCGTATACTAACGGTCGGTTAATTATAGACGTGGATAACGAAGAATGGCTAAAAAACCCTATTCAGATTACAAGGCAAGCGCGCCGCGAGATCACCAAATGGAAGGACTGAAACTTCCACCGCATTCTCTCGAAGCGGAGCAGTCTGTTTTAGGGGGACTGATGCTTGATAATGAGCGTTGGGATACGGTTTCTGAGCGTGTTGCTCAGGCAGACTTTTTTAGTCGACCACATCGTACTATTTTTTCGCAGATGCAATTTTTGCTCGAACAAAGCAAACCTATTGACTTAATTACCCTTTCGGAATCACTGGAACAACAGGGTGAATTAGATAGTGTAGGCGGATTCGCTTATTTAGCCGAATTGTCAAAAAATACACCAAGTGCGGCGAATATAAACGCTTATGCAGATATCGTCCGTGAACGTGCCATTGTTCGTGACATGATTTCGGTCGCAAATGAAATTGCGGATGCAGGCTATGATCCCCAAGGGCGTAGTAGTGAAGATTTACTTGATTTAGCGGAAAGTAAAGTTTTCCAAATTGCCGAATCAAGAGCGAATAAAGATGAAGGGCCAAAAGGTATTGAAGCTATTTTGTCTGAAACAGTAGAAAAAATTGAGCAGCTTTACCAGCAGCCTCATGATGGTGTGACAGGGGTTTCTACTGGTTATCAAGATCTTGATAAGAAAACAGCAGGCTTACAAGGCTCTGATTTAATAATTGTTGCAGCTCGCCCATCAATGGGTAAAACCACATTTGCTATGAACTTGTGTGAAAATGCGGCAATGACTGAAGAAAAACCAGTTCTTATTTTCAGCTTGGAGATGCCCGGTAACCAAATCATGATGCGTATGTTAGCGTCACTATCTCGAGTAGATCAAACACGTATCCGTACAGGTCAATTGGATGATGAAGATTGGGCGCGTATTTCGAGCACAATGGGTATATTGATGGAAAAACGCAATATGTACATCGATGACTCTTCAGGGTTAACACCAACCGAAGTCCGTTCTCGTGCGCGACGTATTTATCGTGAGCATGGTGGCCTAAGCCTTATCATGATTGACTATTTACAGTTGATGCGGGTGCCTTCGTTATCAGATAACCGCACGTTAGAAATCGCAGAAATTTCTCGTTCTCTGAAAGCATTAGCCAAAGAACTAAACGTTCCAGTGGTTGCATTGTCGCAGCTTAATCGTAGCCTTGAGCAACGGGCAGATAAACGACCAGTAAACTCCGATTTACGTGAATCAGGTTCTATCGAGCAAGATGCTGACTTAATTATGTTTATCTATCGTGATGAGGTATATCACGAAAATAGTGAGCTAAAAGGTGTCGCAGAAATTATTCTAGGTAAGCAGCGTAACGGACCTATCGGCAGTGTGAGGCTGACGTTTAATGGGCAGTGGTCACGGTTTGATAATTATGCAGGGCCTGCGTATAACGATGATGAATAATCTTCCTCGTCATATTTTGAGTTGTAGCGTTGTTGGCTTCATTCTATGGCTCTAGGAACAACTCAAACTATTTAGAGTATTAAAATTAAATAACGCACTAAAACTAAATAATTTTAAGAATGTCATTGGATTATTTATGGAATAATTTTTTATTCATAAAGAAACAATATCGAATGGAATTTGGTGTTTTTTAGCGTATAACAAATAAGAAAACAGACTAAGCTGCCGTGGTGCAGCTTAATTTTTAGTGGGTTTAGATAAAAACGAATGAGGAAAAAATGAAAGCGGCAACTGCATTAATAAACCGCCGCGCTCTGCGACACAATCTGCAACGTGTTAGAGAATTGGCACCCAATAGCCGTCTCATTGCAGTTGTTAAAGCAAACGCTTATGGTCATGGATTAGTTGGAGTCGGGATAGCAGTTCAAGAGTCAGTGGATGGTTTTGGTGTTGCTCGCCTTAATGAGGCCATCTTACTGAGAGAACATGGTGTGACCAAACCCATTGTATTGCTTGAAGGTTTTTTTGAGCCTGCTGATTTACAGTTAATGGTTAAGTACCATATTGACACCGTGATCCATTGTACTGAACAGCTCGAAATGCTGGAAAACGCTGAATTGTCTAAATCGCTTAATGTTTGGATGAAGCTCGATACTGGTATGCACCGCTTAGGTGTACTGCCTAAAGATGCCGAAGCATTTTATCAACGTTTACAGTCTTGCGAAAATGTTGAATTGCCTATCAATATTGTTAGCCATTTTTGTCAGGCTGATGCGCCTGAATTAGCGACTACAGCGAATCAAATAGCCTGCTTTAAACAATTTATTGCTAACAAAGCGGGAGCTAAATCCATTGCCGCGTCAGCGGGTATCTTATTGTGGCCAGAAGCGCATTATGACTGGGTTCGCCCAGGTATCATCATGTATGGTGCATCTCCACAAGAAGGCAAAAGTGCCCAAGATTTTGGTTTACAGCCTGTTATGACATTAAAATCTTCACTCATAGCGGTCAGAGAGCATTTCGCTGGGCAAAGCGTTGGTTATGGCGAAACGTGGTGCAGTGAAAGAGATACTCGTTTAGGTGTGGTGGCAATAGGTTATGGGGACGGATATCCGCGTAATGTGCCGTCGGGCACACCAGTATTAATTAATGGTCGAAAAGTGCCTATCATTGGTCGGATTTCAATGGATATGACTGTCGTTGATTTAGGTCCTAATGCAGAAGATAAAGTGGGCGATAATGTTATTTTATGGGGAAGTGAACTACCTGTGGAAGAAATTGCAGCACAAACAGGCATCATCAACTATGAACTCTTAACTAAGCTGACATCACGAGTTGCAATGGAATATGTAGACGAATAGCTGACAAAGGGTTATTTTCACAATACAAAGCAAAATGATAACAATCCAGTAGGAGATATCCTGTGTTCCAACATGTTGATGCATACCCGGGCGATCCAATTTTATCGCTGATGGATGAATTTAATAAAGATACTCGCGATAACAAAATCAATTTAAGTATCGGTTTGTACTATGATGGTGAGGGCAAAACGCCTGAGCTTGGTACAGTCGGTACAGCTAAAGCGAAACTGCAAAAACTGCCCGCGAGCGCTTCATTATATTTACCGATGGAAGGTTTTAAAGATTATCGTACTGAGTTACAAAAATTAGTATTTGGTGAAGATTGCCCGTTACTTGCACAGGAACGCATTGCTACTGTTCAAACTATTGGTGGCTCAGGTGCATTAAAGTTGGGTGCTGATTTTTTAAGTATCTACTTCCCTAATTCTGACGTTTGGTGTAGCGATCCTACATGGGAAAATCACGCCTCCATTTTTTCTGGTGCAGGGACGAAAGTCCATTATTACCCTTATTTTGATGAGAAAACCAAAGGGGTAAAATTTGATGAAATGTTGGCAACCTTTAAGACATTGCCAGCAGATAGCATCATTTTAATGCATCCGTGTTGTCATAATCCTACAGGTTCTGATTTGACACCTGCTCAGTGGGATGAAGTTACCAAAGTTGCACTTGAACACAAACTTATTCCATTCTTAGACATTGCTTATCAAGGCTTTGCGCAAGGGATTGATGAAGATGCATATGCCATTAGAACAATGGTAAAAGCAGGATTACCTGTCTTTGTGAGTAATTCATTCTCTAAAATTTTTGGTATCTATGGTGAACGTGCCGGTGGCTTATCTGTTATTTGTAAAAATACAGATGAACGCGACCGTGTACTGGGACAATTAAAAGCAGGTGTACGTCGCCTGTATTCAAGCCCTCCATCAAATGGTGCAAAAATTGTTGCTGCGGTTTTAACTGACAGTGCGGAAAAAGCGAAATGGTTGGAAGAAGTTGAAGCAATGCGATTGCGTATTTTAGAGATGCGTACCGTATTGGTTGATGAATTGAAAAAAGCACTACCAGAGAAAAATTTTGATCATCTGTTAAAACAACGTGGTATGTTCAGTTATACGGGCTTTTCTAAAGAACAAGTTGCGCGTTTAAAAGATGAATTTGCGGTGTATTTAGTTGGTACAGGCCGTGTTTGTATGGCAGGTGTTAACCGTCGAAACGTACCACGTATTGTTGAAGCGTTTGCAGCGGTAAACCAATAATGAGCTTATTGATGACGTGATAAATTGATACGTTATCAGCTATAAAAAAACGCAGGATTTTCCTGCGTTTTTTATTGTCAAAAATGGCCTCAACTAAAAATAACTCTCGATATACGAGAAATTAGTAGCCACGATCCAAGATAGCTTTTAAGAAAGGTGCTGTATGAGACTTTTTACACTCAGCCACTTCTTCTGGGGTGCCTGCAATTAGAATTTCACCACCACCGCTACCCCCTTCAGGGCCTAAATCGACAATCCAGTCAGCGGTTTTAATGACATCAAGGTTATGTTCAATAACCACAATTGTATTACCTTGATCACGTAGTTGATGTAAAACAACTAAAAGCTGTTGAATATCCGCAAAATGCAGACCCGTTGTTGGTTCATCAAGGATATAAATGGTTTGTCCTGTCCCGCGCTTAGAAAGCTCTCGAGATAACTTAACTCGCTGCGCTTCACCGCCTGACAATGTGGTAGCAGATTGACCAAGACGAATATAAGATAGCCCGACATCCATTAAGGTTTGCAGCCTACGAGCAAGTGCTGGTACGGCATCAAAGAATTCACGAGACTCTTCGATAGTCATATCTAACACTTCATGAATACTCTTACCTTTATATTTAATTTCTAAGGTTTCGCGATTATAGCGTTTACCTTTACATTGGTCGCAAGGTACGTATACATCAGGTAAAAAGTGCATTTCGACTTTAATTACACCATCACCCTGACAGGCTTCACAACGGCCACCCTTGACGTTAAAGCTGAAGCGTCCTGGATTATAACCACGTGTACGTGATTCAGGAACGCCTGAAAATAGCTCACGGATGGGGGTAAAAATACCCGTATAAGTAGCTGGATTTGAGCGAGGCGTACGACCGATAGGACTTTGGTCGATATCAATCACTTTATCGAAGTGCTCTAATCCTTCAACATCTAAGTAAGGCGCAGGTGTAATGACGGTTGCACCGTTCAGTTGGCGCTGTGCAATAGGGAACAAAGTATCATTGATCAGTGTCGATTTACCTGATCCAGAAACGCCCGTTACGCAAGTAAATAGACCGACAGGTATTTTCAATGTGACATTTTTAAGGTTATTACCTTTTGCCCCAAACACCGTGAGCGTTTTATCTTTATTGATAGGCACGCGTTTTTCAGGAATTTCTATTCTACGTTCGCCGCTTAAAAACTTACCGGTTAATGAGTCAGGGTTAGAAAGAATATCGTCTAATTTACCTTGAGCAACAATTTGCCCACCGTGAACACCGGCACCCGGTCCGATATCAATGACATGATCGGCTGCACGAATCGCATCTTCATCATGTTCAACAACAATGACAGTATTACCCAAATTACGTAGGTGAATCAGCGTTTCAAGTAAACGATCGTTATCACGTTGATGCAAGCCGATTGAAGGTTCATCAAGGACATACATGACGCCCACAAGACCCGCACCGATTTGGCTTGCAAGACGGATACGTTGAGCTTCACCACCTGATAAGGTATCCGCTGAACGGGAAAGAGAGAGATAATTTAGTCCAACATTGACTAAAAACTTCAAGCGGTCGCCAATTTCTTTTAAGATTTTTTCAGCAATTTGTGCCCGTTGCCCACTGAGTTTCAAGTTTTGGAAAAACGTCATTGCATGACCAATACTGTAATCAGCAATTTCAGGTAAGGTGGTATTTTCAACAAAAACAAAACGTGCTTCTTTACGTAAACGTGCTCCATTACAGGAGATACAAGGGCGATTACTGATATATTTTGCTAATTCTTCGCGAACTGCTGTTGATTCAGTCTCTTTATAACGGCGCTCCATATTGTTGAGCACCCCTTCGAATGGATGATGGCGAACGGTAATATCACCTCTATCATTACGATATTTGAATTCGATGGTCTCTTTGCCTGAACCGGAAAGAATAATTTTTTGAATCTCAGGGGACAGCTCGTCATAAGGTGTTTCAACATTGAATTTATAATGTTCCGCTAATGACATAAGCATTTGGAAGTAATAGAAATTACGACGATCCCAACCACGAATAGCGCCACCTGCAAGTGAAATTTCGCTATTTTGGATGACTCTTTCAGGATCAAAAAATTGTTGCACACCTAAACCATCACAACTTGGGCAAGCCCCTGCCGGATTGTTAAATGAAAACAAACGTGGTTCAAGTTCCATCATGCTATAACCACAAATGGAACAAGCAAAGTTAGCTGAAAAAATTAACTCTTCAGCGCTGGGATCGTCCATATCCGCAACAATGGCAGTACCGCCCGAGAGTTCTAAGGCAGTTTCGAATGATTCGGCTAAACGTTGGGCAATATCATCACGAATTTTGAAACGATCGACCACAACTTCAATGGTATGTTTTTTTTGTAATTCAAGTTTAGGAGGATCGGAAAGATCGCAAACTTCACCATCGATTCTAGCGCGGATATAGCCTTGGGTTGCCAAGTTATCGAGTAACTTAACATGCTCACCTTTACGTTCTTTAACCACAGGCGCAAGTAGCATCATACGACGATCACTTGTCAACGCTAAAACGTTATCAACCATTTGGCTGACCGTTTGTGCAGCAAGCGGAATATCATGATCAGGACAGCGTGGTTCACCAACACGGGCAAACAATAAACGCAAATAGTCATGAATTTCAGTAATCGTCCCCACCGTTGAGCGTGGATTATGAGAGGTTGATTTTTGTTCAATCGAAATCGCAGGTGACAGACCTTCTATATGGTCAACATCAGGCTTTTCCATTAAAGATAGAAATTGCCGCGCATAGGCAGATAGAGACTCAACATAGCGACGCTGCCCCTCTGCGTACAGGGTATCAAATGCGAGTGATGATTTTCCTGAGCCAGATAAACCTGTAATAACAATCAGTTTGTCGCGAGGGATGGTGAGATTGATATTTTTCAGATTATGAGTGCGGGCACCGCGTACTTCTATATTATCCATTTACCACTTCCCGGATGATTTGATAGTGAACAATCTTCAGTCAGATATTATCTCATAGTTTTTCCTGATTGGATATACAGTGTTTCTATACTCGTCATATTTATACTCGTCATATTTCAAGCCGCAGCGTTGTTGGCTGCATTCGCTAACCTCGGTCACATACTTGTGTATGCTCCCAAGGATTAACTCAATTGCCGCCTAGCTGCAACTTGAACTATTTAGAGTATATGTCATGAAGGTTAGGTCATATTTCAAGCCGCAGTGTTGTTGGCTGCAACTTGAACTATTTAGAGTATATGTCATGAATGTTAGGTTATATTTCAAGCCACAGCGTTGTTGTCTACCGTTCTAATTATTTAGTGCCTATACTGAAATTAGCACGACAAATCTTGCTGCGATTTGGAAAGCGCTTCGCAAGTTAAATTTCTTGTTGTCAATTTCGTGGTGCAATACAGACAGGTCGTGGTAAACTTCACCGCTAATCCAAAGATTAAATTGAATGCATCAGGAGTGTTAAATGGCCAGCAGAGGCGTAAATAAAGTAATTCTAATCGGGAACCTAGGACAAGATCCAGAAATCCGTTATATGCCTAACGGCGGAGCCGTGGCTAACCTGACTCTGGCAACTTCTGAAAGCTGGCGCGATAAGCAAACCGGTGAAACTCGTGAAAAAACAGAATGGCACCGTGTTGCTATCTTCGGAAAACTTGCTGAAATCGCTGGCGAATATCTGAAAAAAGGTTCACAAGTTTATATCGAAGGTGCTTTGCAGACGCGTAAATGGCAAGACCAGAGCGGTCAAGATCGCTATACCACAGAAGTTGTTGTTAATGTTGGCGGTTCAATGCAAATGCTTGGTGGACGTGGCGGCGACATGCCATCACAAAGCCAAGGCGGCCAAGGTGGTTGGGGTCAACCTCAGCAACCTCAAGCTCCAGCTCAACAATTTAGCGGCGGTGGTGCACCAGCACGTTCATCTGCGCCAGCACCACAAACTAATGAGCCACCAATCGACTTTGATGACGATATCCCGTTCTGATAATTGACCTAAAAGTCATTTAGCTGAAAATATAAGATCATAGCTTATATAATGCACCCCAACGTTGGAATTCAACTTTGGGGTGTTTTTTTATCGCTGAACTTGTTTAATTTTCGTTTTGGTACAGATTCTGACATCAGTATTAAAATAAATGATTTTGCAAAAGAGTGTGAATCATCCGCTTTTACGTATTATTATCGCAATATGGTAACAACATTAGCTGAGAGAAATATCATGATAATTAGAAACCTGATTAATGGGGAAGAAATGCAGTTATTTAAGGTCTTTAGCTGCGCAATACATGATATCGCATCAAAGGATTATACTCAGGAACAGATAAATGCGTGGGTACCTAAAAATACTGACATGGCTTTATGGGCCTCTCGTATCAGAGCGTTAAAGCCTTATGTTGCGGTTATTAATGAGGAAATTGTTGGATATTCCGATTTACAACCTAATGGCTATATTGACCATTTTTTTGTTTCAGGGGACTATGCTAGACAAGGCGTTGGTACATCACTCATGAAGCATATTCATGAAGAGGCTAAGCTTCGTGGTATTAGCACTCTGACTGCAGATGTTAGTAAAACCGCCGAGGCATTTTTTCTACATAATGGCTTTTATGTTGTTGAGCGAAAATTTCCTGTGCGACATGGGGTTGTATTAGAAAATGCATCAATGAAAAAAATACTTATATCTTAACTAAAACATTAAAAATAACGCCTATCATTGAGTTTTAC
The DNA here is from genome assembly GCF_052096715.1 of Providencia sp. NCBI lineage: Bacteria > Pseudomonadati > Pseudomonadota > Gammaproteobacteria > Enterobacterales > Morganellaceae > Providencia > Providencia sp. Next base: position 50,271 of record NZ_JBQDNB010000004.1, on the reverse strand, counting down.
TCAAAACAAAGCCTGCAACAGTAGCAAATCAAACATCATCACTAAATTTGATTCGAATGAAGATATTTCAATAGTATCATTGTGATAGCTCACAGCATCGTCATAGATAGGGAAATGCAAATCTGACATGGACGCTAAACTGTTTGCACTTGCACGGGTAAAGGCTACTACCGTCATACCTATTGTTTTTGCTATGCGTACTTTTTCTAAAACTTGCTCAGTTTCTCCTGAGCGCGAAACAGCTAAAAATACTGAGTAGCGAGATGCATTATTTATAAAGATATTTTTGCTATCACTGAGCCCAGATAAAAAGGCTTCTTTGCCTAATAACTGTAAACGCTTACTGATATATTGGGCAAATATATGCGAAAATCCCGCTCCATAAATAAAAAAAGCATTTTGTTCATTAATTAATTTAATAAAGGCGTGTTTTGTTACATCAGGTATTAAAGATTGTGTGTTTTGGTAATTGAGCTGAAATTGAGAAAATAAAGGATCGCGATTTTCAATGGATGATAAAGCAGGGCGCTCTTTTTGTGGGTTTGCAAGCTGTTGTTTACAATAATAAATCAGTTCACTGTAGCCTGAGAAATCGAGTTTTTTACACAACCGCATAATGGTAGTGGTAGAAACATAGTTGAGCGTTGCAAGCTCTCGGATCGTGAGCTGTCCTATTTTTTCAGGATGATGAGTCAGAAAAGAGAGTATGCGGTATTCAGCTTTCGTTAAATCACCGGCCTTTGCAACCAAAGAGGCTAATCGATTGGACACTGAGATTTTCCCCTCTTCAAGTCATCTGAGAAATAAGATAAAAGAATGCTGATTGATAGTTAAGATTATCAGCATTCTTTATCCATTTCAGATGAAGTGCAAGTAAAGAGTTGTTTCTCTATTTAAGTCACAACCTTTGACGCTGATTACGCTATCAATTTACCTTCTTGATATTGTTTACGCAGCTCAGGCCAATAAGCTTTGTTCTCTTCAATCATATCATCCAGAATTTTTTTCGCGTGAACCATAGATGGAACGGTCTTATTTAATGTAAAAGCTTGTAACGCTTTTTCGTAATTTCCTTCAAGAGTCGCTTCAACTAATAGTTGTTCAGAGGCTAATTGTTGCTCTAACAGCGCTTGATGGAAACGTGGAATTTCACCAATACGAATTGGTTCTGGACCATGGGCTGTAATGTAAGCGGGAACTTCGACCATTGCATCGAAAGGTAGGCTAGCAATTGCCCCTTTATTTTCAACAATCACTAGATGACGTTGACGTAAATTAAAGGCTAATGAGCAAGCAACATCAACGATAAAGGAACCATGGACACCAACGTGGAAAGCATCAGGTAAAATACCGGTTTCTTTATAAACGCGAGCCGCTTCGAATAAACGCTTTTCACGACCATCCATCACTTCATTGGCACGAGTATACTCAGGATTTTGGTGCTCAACCATATCATTAGCCATTAAATAATATTGTAGATATGGGTTAGGAATATAATCTGGGAATGCTTCCATTAGAGGCTGAATATTACGCCAAGTTTTGACCCATGAAGGGTCTGAGTGTTGTGGATCTGTTTGTGCGGCATCTTCCGTTAATAAGCCAAATTTTGCGATGTGCTCACGTAACTGAGGCAGTTTCTCTTCACCTTTAACGCGTATAGATGTGAACCAACCAAAGTGATTTAGTCCAAAATAGTCTACATCAAGGTCATGGCGGTCAACATTGAGGATCGCTGCCATATTACGCATCGCGGCGACTGGCATGTCACAAATATTGAGTACTTTGGCATGAGGGCGTAAACGGCGAACACCTTCTGCCACAATAGCTGCGGGGTTAGAATAGTTCACAATCCATGCGTTATCAGCATATTTTTCTACAAAATCAATTAACTCAACCATTGGCAAAATGGTACGCAGTCCATAGGCTAGACCACCAGGGCCGCAAGTTTCTTGACCTACAACACCATGGCGCAGTGGGATTTTTTCATCTTGTTCACGCATGGCATACTGGCCTACGCGCATTTGAGCAAACACAAAATGTGCTCCACTGAATGCCGTTTCTGGATCTGTGGTGACGGTAAATTTAATGGTTTCGCTATGATCGCGAATTACTTTTTCTACCACTGGTGCGATAACATTTTGGCGATTAGCATCAATATCGTACAACCGAATTTCAGCAATTGGAAAGTCAGTTAAGCGCACCATTAGGCTTTTTACAATTCCTGGCGTATAGGTACTGCCGCCACCCGCGATACTCAGAATGAATGGGGGTTTATTCATGTTATTTCTCCTATTAAAGTACGGCTTCAACCGCTTCTCTCATTTTTTTGACATGCAGTCCATAGACTACCTGTACACTATTCCCATGGCGCACAACGCCTTTGGCACCTGTTTGTTTTAACGTTTCTTCATTGATGACATCAGCATCTTTTACAGTGACTCGCAAACGGGTGTAGCAGTTGTCAACACTGTCGATATTTTCTCTTCCACCCAGTCCTGCAATAATTTGCTCACCGACAGGTCCGGTTTCAGTAAGCGGTGTCGTGGACGATGCAGTAGATTGTGGTTGTTGCTGATAATCCGCTTTACTATAGAGGCGCGTTTCTTCGTCATCAGCTTCACGTCCTGGTGTTTTAAGGTTGAATCTCAAAATTAGGAAACGGAAGGTGACAAAATAGAGCGCAGCCATAATCACACCGACTAAGACATACATAGGCCAGTTTGACTTTTCGATGCCTAATGGCAGGTTATATAAGACAAAATCGATGACGCCATTTGCGCCGATAGCATGGACATCGAATAGGTAGAACAGCATCATGCCGATGCCTGTTAAAATGGCATGAGCAAAGAAAAGGATTGGGGCGACAAAGAGAAATGAAAATTCTAAAGGTTCGGTGACACCCAGTAAAAGGGACGTTGCAGCAGCTGGGATCAAAATAGCCTTGGCGATTTGTTTTTTCTCTTTCTTAGCTAACATAATCATTGCTGCTGCGGCAGCGGTTAGGCCAAACATTTTTGAAATACCACGGGCATCCCACACCACGGTAGGGCTAAGCTTAGTGACCGACGGACACGCCATTTCAGCAAAATAAATATTGCGTGCGCCTTGGTATACGGTGCCACAAACTTCTTGTACGCCACCAAGCTCGGTATAGAGGAATGGGGTATAAACGAGGTGGTGTAAGCCCGTTGGGATCAGTATGCGTTCGAGAAAGCCATAAATCATCGGCCCGAAAGCACCTGCACCATGAATGCCAAGAGCCAGTTTGGTGATCCCGGCTTGAACAAATGGCCAAATTTCGCTCATCAGCACGCCAAGTAAGATCATAAAAGGAATGGTGATAATAGAGACAAAACAATGGCCTGAGTAGATTGCCATGATGCCGTTGAATTGACGGCCTGAATATTTGTTATAGAGCCAACCTGAAAATCCGCCCGTTAATATGCCTGCAAAAACGCCCATTTCTAGCACTTGTACGCCAAGTACTAAACCGTGACCTGCTGCTCTCATTGTTTCTATAGGCAGTAATTTATCTTGCTGGGTTAGTATGATATTCATAGCATTAATAAAAATGATAAATGCGACAAGACCAATAAGTCCTGCATAACCTTTATCTTTTTTAGCCAGTCCTACCGGGATACCAACGGCAAAAATGAGCGCTAAGTTACTGAGAAGGGATACCGCTGATTTAGCGAGTAATTGACCGGTTCCTTGGATAATAGGGTGATTTAAAAAAGGTAAGTATTCAGCAAGATTACCGTTACCAAATAGATTACCGAGTGCAATATACAATCCCACAATGGGCAAGATCAGAACGGGCCCGTAAAGTGATTTACCGAAGGCTTGCAAGGCATTAATAATATTTTTCATAAAGTGTCTCGTTATTGTTATTTCACACTCAATACCATTCCAGCATCTTGCGTTGCCGACTAATCAAAATCAAGCTATCTGATTGATTTAAAAACATATCACTTTAAAAGTAACATGTTACCTTTTGCCATGTGATACAGCTCACTGACGGAATTTTAAATTTCCAATTTTTATACGGTGGAAAAACTAGAACTCATTTTAATTATTTAAGTAAGGAAGGTTTGAAGTAGTGACATAAAGAGCACGTATGAATTGACGCTGAATGCTTTAGGGTTGCTAGTATGGCTAAACATACAGATAAATATAATGTCATCTGACATTGATAAAATACTGAGTTTTAATTAAAGGAAAAAACAAGTGTCGACAATCATTTTAGCTATTATTCTCGGTATTGGTGCTACGATAGTGATGGATATTTGGTCATTAGTACTGAAATTATTCAAAATACCAACTCTTGGTATGTCTATGATTGGTCGATGGGTCGGTTATTTATTTAAAGGACGCTTTTTTCACTATCCTATTATGAAAAGTGACGCGATATATGGTGAAAGTGCGCTTGGCTGGGCTGCTCATTACGGTATTGGTATCATTTTTTCATTTATTTTTATCTATTTTGTAGGGGATAGTTGGTTTGCTCAACCTACATTTTGGCCTGCTTATATTTGGGGTGTTATTACAGTTGCAGCACCTTATTTTATGATGCAACCAGGATTTGGTTTCGGGGTTATGGGGTGTAAAACGCCGCATCCAAATAAAGTCCGTTTAATGAGTTTTCTGGCTCATAGTGCATTTGGTCTTGGACTTTATCTTACGGGATTAGTGATTAGCGACGTTATCTAAAAAAAACGATAATAATAAATCCTAATTATTATTTCAGCAAAATTATAAATTTATTTTTTATTCCGATAATATCAAAAATAGAAAATAGAACATTAAGAGTTTATTAATTTTAATTTTTAAATAGATTAAGCTCTAGTGGTATTTCACATAGAGCTTACTTTAATTGAGAGAATTTACGATTTTAAAATAATATTTTATCATATTGAACTATCAAGCTACCTTGGACCTTAGCAACAATGGGTCATTGTGTCTAAAACCCGAAACTCGATATATGGATGGTGATGTACCTAAATATGTTCTAAATCGTTTCGCGAATGATTGTTGAGAATCAAACTGGTATTTTAAAGCTATATCAATGATTTGAAGGTTTGTTGAGCAGAGGTCCTTTGCTGCTTCACTGATCCTTCTACGGCGAATATATTCACCAAGCGGCATGCCAACTATTTTTCGAAATACACGTTGTAAGTGCCATTTTGTGTATCCTGACTTTTTGGCAATATCATCAAGCAATAAACGACAAGTTAAATTTACTTCTATCCAATCAATTAATTCATTAATAATGATTGATTGGAATTGAGTGTGTTTTTGGCTATATAAAACTAATATTTCTTTATGCATAATTTATTTCCTACGGTTCTTATTTGCAGCATATCCCTCATTGTGTTGTTTTAAAATAAATAAAGATTAAACAAAGTATAATACAAATCGTGATTATGTAGTAACGAGTTTATTTATAAAAAATAAGTAAATTAAAATACATATTTCATATAAAACCAGCTATTAACATTCATGCTAAGTTGAGTGATAAGCGATTTTTCATATTTATCTACTGTAAATCCTAAATTTTCATATAGCTTTTTTGCACCAGTATTATTCTGTGCAACATATAATGAGATATAATCTATATTATTGTTTTTACTTATGTATTTCATAATCCAGCGTAGAATATATTTACCAATTCCTTTACCTTGGAATTGGTTACTTACCCCAATGTAAGAGATATAGGCTTCATGATCATCCGGTGAGTGGTTGAATAACGAACAGATCCATGTGGCTTTTATTGTTTTTAATAACCCAAATTGTCGACTTAGTTTGAGTGCTGAACTTGCAAAATTTAGGTTTGCTACTGGCTTATCAGTTGCCATGCAGATACCAAAGGCTGCTACGATTTCGCCTTTATAAGAGGCAACAAATTGTTGCTCAGATTGTTCAATAAAATGTAATTTCCATAATTCATTGAACAAAGATTGTTGTTCGGCTTTTGACGAAAATTTAAGTTTGTTAAATTTATTAGCAAAAGACTGAAAAAATAGCGCTGACGATGCTAAAACTGAGTTCTCAGAAAGAGGTTCTATGATTAAGTCGCTAACATCGAAATCCGATTTTTCATTTAACATTTTCAATCCCTTTTTAATTATAGCAACAAGTGCTTTTAAACTCAGTTAATTGGACTTATTGCTATTCGACTAGTTTATAAAACTGATATTTTACAGGATTCTCTTAGTGATCGCTTAGCTAGGAATGTGCGCTTTTAACCGCCAGTAGGTTAAAAGAATTAGCAGCGAAATGACGATAGAGAGAATATTCATGCTTTGCCACCCTAAAGTGAAAAATAACACACCGGCACCAAGGCTTCCAACCCCACCAAAAAAGTAGATCAAAAAATCAGTCATACCTTGCACTTTGGCTTTTTCATGAGGTTCATAGCAGTGAGGTAATAAATTTGTAGTACTGATTAATATTAAATTCCAAGCAACACCAACAAAGATACCCGCTAATAAATAGTGATAAAAACTATGACCAATCAAGTTCATGACGGCAGATAACATAAGTAAAATGACGCCACAAAAAATAATACGCTTAGCCCCGAGATGATGTACGAGTAGCCCAGTAAAGAAAGAAGGGGCAAACATACCTAAAATATGAAATTGAAAAACAATTGCGATTGATGAAAAAGGAAAGTCATGCTGTTTCATCGACAGTGGAATTGAAGCGAAAGTGAAAACGACAATCGCGTAACCCACGGCACTGACAAAGGCAGTTAATCTTAATATTGGTTGAGAATACAAAATTTTATAACTACGTTTTACTGCATTTTTCTCTTCGGATGTTTTAGTGATTTTCTTCAATGGAACGATGAGCAGCAAAAGAAATGCAATCAAATAAATACCGATTAACGCAGTGAACGGCCCTGCAAATGGATACTTTGCAAAAAATCCTTGAGTTGTTATTGCGAGGGTCGGCCCTATGAGCGCGGCGACAATACCACCACTCATGACTAACCCAATTGCTTTGGCATGTAGGTATTTAGGGGCTTCATCTAATGCCGCAAAACGAAATTGCTGTGCAGTACCAATTGCAATTCCAGTAAAGAATAAGCCAATCGAAAAATAAATGAGATTACTTTCTAAAACACCAATAATTGATAGAATAGCACCGATTAACCCACCAATATTTCCAATAATAAAACCTATCCTTCTTGAATACCTTTGCATTAAATAAGCAATTGGAATGGTGGCCATAATTAGGCCAACATATTGACTTAATAAGGGAATTGTTGAATAGGTCGGATCTGTCGCGAGAGATTCTCCGATCACGACAGCAACAGAAAGTACAATCGCATTTCCAGTTATAAACAAAGAAAGAGAAATGGCTAACCACCAAACTGATTTTGGCATGAGATCCTCAATATATTAAAAATAAATGTTATTGTTATTGTTGTATTAAACGGAGTTTTCATGCTGTTATTTTTATAACTGCAATCATTTTGGTTTAAGTCATGAATCGAATTTTACAACTTCAAGTTGACTTTAAGTCAAGAGGGATTCGCAATATTTCCGCTCTATTTTTATTGGTGATTTATTCTTATATTTCAAATAATATCGGAGTATTCAACTAATAGAATGGTTTGTGACTTAGATCTCATTTAATGCGTGTACGTTATAAAAATAAAAAAAAGGATTGTCAGGGGAAAAAAATTATGTTTTCTTAAAGACAGTTAAAAAATAAAAATGAATAATTTAAACAAGATAGATTAAACAGGAAGAACCCGTGAATATGACGACTAATCACTTAAACCTACTACTACTTACCGCGCCATGTGCCGCGGTGGTCGTGCGTGTGGTGGTGGTCGTGGGCTTAGCGCCGTAACGGGTCAAATCAACGCAGATTTTGAAACCCCGCCGGCGCAAACCGAGCGGGGTTTTTTATGACTCTTCGCTTGGACCCGCAGGCAAGTGAAGGATAAAAATTATGAGCGAGTCGGATACAATATCACCACGGAAAACCCGTTATACAGGCGCGGAATTAATTGTTCACCTCTTAGAAAAACATGGTATTACGCTTGTTTCCGGTATACCAGGTGGCGCGGCATTACCTTTCTACGATGCTTTAGGGCAAAGTAAAAAAATACATCACATTCTTGCGCGGCATGAACAAGGCGCAGGTTTTATTGCTCAAGGGATTGCCCGCACAACGGGTAAAGCTGCTGTATGTATTTCATCAAGTGGGCCGGGAGCTACTAATCTTGTTACGGCTATCGCCGATGCAAAACTAGATTCTATCCCTTTAGTTTGTATTACTGGTCAAGTTCCTTCTTCCATGATCGGTACTGATGCATTCCAAGAAGTGGATACTTATGGTATTTCCATTCCTGTGACTAAACATAATTATTTGGTACGTAATATCAATGAATTGCCACAAGTTATTTGTGATGCATTTCGTATCGCAGAATCGGGGCGTCCGGGACCCGTCTGGATTGATATTCCAAAGGATGTTCAAACCGCAACTATAGAATTAGCTGAATTGCCTGATATTTCGCCTAAAGATAAACCACCTAGCTTTGAGATGGAAAAAGTCATTCAAGCAGCGAAAATGATCAATGAATCTAAGCATCCCGTTCTTTATTTAGGTGGCGGTGTTATTAGTTCCGAGTCAACGAGTACAGCTATCGCTTTTGCAGAAAAAGCTTCATTACCGACTACCATGACATTAATGGCTTTGGGGACGTTACCGATTCAGCACCCGCTTTATCTGGGGATGTTAGGTATGCACGCTGCTCGTAGCACTAATATGGTGATGGAAGAATCTGATTTACTGATTGTTATCGGTGCTCGATTTGATGACCGTGCGATTGGTCGCGCTGAAAAATTTTGTCCGAATGCAAAAATCATTCATGTTGATATCGATAAAGCCGAAATCAGCAAAATTAAGCGGCCAGACATTGCTATCCATGCAGATGCAGGACAAATATTGGAATTACTGTTACCACTTGTCGAACGAAATGAGCGTAAAGAATGGTTGCAGCAAGTTAATGAATTAAAACAAAATTATGCTTTAGATCTAAGCGAAGCAGATAATCCACTTAGCCATTATGGGTTAGTACTTGCCACGGCGCGTGCTGCTGGGGAAGAGGCTATTGTGACCACAGATGTAGGGCAGCACCAAATGTGGGCCGCACAAGTTTATCCTTTGACGCGCCCACGCCAATGGTTAACGTCGGGTGGGTTAGGCACGATGGGTTTCGGTCTGCCCGCGGCTATTGGTGCAGCGCTAGCGAATCCGGATAAAACCGTGGTTTGTTTTACGGGTGATGGAAGTTTAATGATGAATATTCAGGAGTTGGCAACTGCGGCGGAGCACAATCTCAATATAAAAATCGTGTTAATGAATAATCAAGCTTTAGGAATGGTACATCAGCAACAAAATTTGTTTTTTGAAAATCGTATATTTGCTGCAGCTTATCCGTATCAGACTGACTTTGTTAAAATTGCGGCAGGCTTTGGTTTACAAACTTGTGACTTAAATAATGAAGCTGATCCTGAAATGGCGCTTGAGGCCATGATGAATAGAAAAGGTCCTTGTTTAATTCATGCCTTGATCGATGTAAATCAGAAGGTCTATCCAATGGTTCCACCCGGTGCCGCTAATATTGACATGATCGGAGCGTAATTATGACACTTGAATATCAACCAATTGCATTAGAGTTAATCGTTCGTAACCATCCGGGGGTGATGTCACATATTTGTGGTTTGTTTGCCCGCCGCGCATTTAACGTTGACGGCATTCTCTGTATGCCTATAAAAGGTAAAGATGAAAGCCGTATTTGGCTATTAGTTCAAAATGACGAACGTTTATCTCAGATGGTTAATCAAGTCGAAAAACTTGAAGATGTAAAAGAGGTTCGTTTTAGCGATGATTTACGTTTGTTTGAGACCATGCAAAATTATTTGCAGTAAGACTTAATTCTTCCTTTTAATCAGTCTGCGATCTGTGTTCAATTTTTTATGAACATAGATTACAGGCTGATTTTTATTTTAGAGTACGCTACTTTTATAGTGATATAAACGGTATTGAATCTCAAAATTGCAACATTTGTTTGTTTTTAGATTGAATTGTTTCTTAAAACGAACAGTGGTGATATAACAAGGTTATTGAAAAAAGAATCTCCATAAAGACGTCACTTATTGGGGAAAGCATTTATAAAGGCTGATTTTTATGCAAAATAATATTTATCTTACTGATACTTATCAATATGAAGTGGAAACGATGCTACTAGCACAAGGAGAAGATGAAGAAGGGCGCTGGGTTGCTCTGACAGATAATATTTTTCATCCTCAAGGTGGTGGGCAACCCGTTGATACTGCTTGGATAAATAATGAGCTTGTTCGAATTAAGAAACAGCTTAATGGTTTAATTATTGCTTATATTCCGAATGAATTAGTTCTGAATGAAGGTGAACAAGTTAAAGCGCATATTGATGGTGAAAAGCGTCGTCGCTATGCGGCTCTGCATACAGCGGGGCATTTGTTAAACTGGGAATTGCGACGCTTTGGTTGGATGGCTCAAAAAGGACATCATTTTCCTGATGAATCACGCGTTGAGTTCACCATGTACTCTGATGATGCGACGCCTTTTGAACAGTTAGATAGTCAGCAAATTGAATTAATTGTTAATCAAAGCCTAAACAGTCAACGGGTTGTAGAAATCATTCAAAAGGGTGAACTACGCATTAGTTATATTGATCAAACGGAAGAAATGCCTTGTGGTGGTACGCATGTAAATGCATTGGAATGTATTGAGGATTTTTCTATAAAATCAATGAAATATAAGAAAAATGTATTGCGCATTAGCTATGATGCAAAACATATCGCGGTTTAAATGCCATCACTAAGATGGGAATACGTCATCACAACGGTGGCTTGTACATCTTCTTCCATGCATAAGTAGGCGTGGGGCAAATCACCACTAAATGCATAAAAATCACCTGCTTCCAGTACAATAGTTTGAGAGTCATTCAAACGTAACATGAGTGAACCTGAATGCAACATAATGTGTTCATGGGTTCCACTCATGTGTGCTGGGCTATTAATAAGAGCCCCTCGTTTCATATTTAGTTGCCAAATTTCTGAAATATTTCCCATATTAATGCGAAATTTAAACTGTTGTGAGTAATCTTCGTCAGAAGGCGATGATTTTACCAAATAGGGGTAGGCCTCATGCTGGCGAGTGAATAAATCACTTAAAGGAAAGCGTAAAGCAATCGCAATTGCCTCTAAAGTATCAATGCGTGGGTTAGAGCCGCCGGATTCTAATTTAGATAATGCGGCTTTAGATATTCCAGATAGGCGAGATAATTCATTTAAGGAAAGGTTTCTAGCTTGCCTTAAGAGGCGCACTTTTTGCCCAATTTTTATATTAATCCTTTTATCCATGACTCATCTTTCCTTAAGCTCTAATTTATTCTGTTAATTCTACCATCATGAAAATGAAATGTCAGAAAATCACCGATATAGATATATTATTTTGCAGATAATGTAGGGTTATTAATAATAAATATTTGATATTTTAACTGCAAAAAAAATAACACTATTTAATGTGCTCGGAAGAATTTATAGTAGGAAAATTGAAAAATTAAGGAATTCACGACTATGCCATTTGAATTATTATCTCTTGATATGGCAATTTGTTTTGTCACATTATTGTTTGCTTATTTAGTCTTTGGTATGGCAGGTTTTGGTTCCGCATTAATTGCAACGCCGGTATTGGCACTTTATCTACCTTTAAGCATGATTGTCCCCATATTAGCGTTGATCGATTTAACAGCGGCGGTTTTAAATTTGTTTAAAGATGGAAAAAATGCAGATTATCAGGAAATAAAATGGATTATTCCATTAATGGTAGTTGGAAGTTTAATTGGTGCGGCTATTTTATTAAAAACACGTCCTGATATTCTTGTTTTATTATTGGGGATTTTTGTTATTGGTTATGTGTTGAATGCTTTTTTTTCAAAGAAGAAAAAAGCCCCGTTTTCTAAAGCGTATGTTGTGCCATTTAGCCTCGTTGGTGGGGTTTTTAGTGCTTTATTTGGCAGTGGTGGTTTTATCTACGCGATGTATTTATCGAGTCGAATTGAAGATAAACAGCGGTTTCGTACAACTCAAATGACATTAATTGGCTTTAGTACCTTAACTCGAGTGATTATCTTTTTAGTGATGGGCGTTTACCTTAACCTTGATATCTTATTGATAGCTCTTGCTTTTTCACCTGCTATGTTGATAGGTACATGGGCAGAACGACATATTACATTAAGAATATCTCGAGAAGCTTTCTTGAAGACAATTAATATTGTTATTTTAGTTTCAGGTATCGCTTTGTTATATCGCTATTTCTTTGTTCTTTAATTTTTATTACTCTATTAAGAACACAAATACATAATAAATTATTTTTATTTAATTTAGCAGGGTAATCTATAGGTTATGCTACAATTACCACATGCATTATGCTTTTTATTTAATTATTCGTGATTTTTAATCTCAACTAAATATTGTTTTTATGGAGTTTAATTCTGTTGCTTTTATTCAAGTAAGCAGATTAATGTCAAAATGAGTCCTGATAATCAGCGTTTACAAAATATTCGACGTTCACCTTCCTTTGCTATTTTTACAATCACAACAAGTATCGCCGTGATTGGTATTGTTATTGGCTTAAGTATTCCAATGGTGGCGCTTAGATTAAATAATTATGGTGTTGGCGAATTGTATATTGGTATTATTTCTGCCGCGCCAGCTTTGGGGATGTTTTTAATCGCCCCGGTGGTTCAACGTATTGTTCAATGGTGCGGTAAACGAAAAGCTATGTTGGCTGCGACCGTTATTTCAGCGATTAGTTTGTTACCTTTGCTGAGCTCCTTACCGCTTTGGTTATTATTTCCATTACGTTTAATTACAGGTCTAGCGAGTGGTGTACTGATTTGTTTAGGGGAGACATGGATTAATGAACTGTCTTCTGAAAACAAACGTGGGCGAATATTAGCGATATATACGACGGTCTTTACTGTTAGTCAGTTACTTGGACCTTCTTTTATTGCTTATTACGGTGTTGAAGATAAATCGCCACTGTTGATTTGTACGTTAATTCACCTTATTTCAGTTGCACTTTTTTTATTGATGGATCAAAAAATAGGCGATCGCATTGCTAAGACAGCCAGTAAATCTCATTTTTCGATCCTTCAATTTGTGAAAGTTGCCCCGGGTATTTGCGCTGGAATTGTCTTTTTTGCCTTTTTTGATGGCACAATTCTGTCTATGTTTCCTATCTATGGCATGGGAATGGGGCATACAGAAGCCGTTGCAGCATTGATGATAAGTGCAATACTTGCCGGTGACGCAATTATGCAAATGCCTTTTGGCTGGCTTGCTGATCATATGAATCGAGAAAAACTGTATAGAATATGTGGTGTCGTGACCTTGGGGGCAAGCATATTATTACCCGTGGTGATCACTAATACTTATTTAATTTGGTTATTGTTATTTGTATTAGGCGCGACAGCAGGTGCAATTTATACGATTGCGTTAGTGCAAATTGGACAATATTTTAAAGGCAATGAGTTGATTATTGCTAATGCCGCAGCCGCAATGTTATGGGGACTTGGTAATCTTTCCGGGCCTTTATTGGCTGGAGTAGCGACAACTATTTCACCTTTAGGATTACCTGTATTATTAATATTGGGTGCGGCTGTATTTTTGTGGTTTACTCGTGAAAAATATAGCGCTCAAGTTACAGTGCAAGCCACACAGTAAGTTTTATTATTCAGTAGGTCTGTAGTTGGGCTCTTATCGTTAACTACAGATCTATAGCCACATTTTTGTACTGCACCACAGCTCAACTTATATTTAATCCATATGCAAAAACAGTTATATTCCTCATCATAATCACATTATGAATATCTTTTTTGGGTGTTTTTTCGAATAAATTGACAGAATTAATACAGCAATCGTATTAACCTAAAACGTAAAAACACTTGATTAACGACCCATTTTCAAACGATAATTGCTTTCCTCACAGTATCCCGTTCTCTTTTTTTAAAGCCAAACGTTTGCGTTATTGTTTTTATTGGGAATTATTTCTCAATTTATGCAATTTTTTTCAAAACGTAATCGATTACGTAAGGTTTGCTAAGTCTGCTTAATGCGATTAGTTAAGAAAAAGAATTCGGTATTTTTGAAAAAAATTACATCGCTAAATCAATTGATTTTAGACACTAACAGCAGAGGTACGCCATGTCAGGCCAACAGGCTTCATCCAATTGTAAATTGGATTCATATTTTAAGATATCAGCGCGAGGCTCATCAGTTCGTCGCGAAATCATTGCAGGCTTAACGACGTTTTTAGCGATGGTTTATTCTGTCATCGTGGTTCCTGGCATGTTAGGGCAGGCTGGTTTTCCACCGACCGCCGTATTTATTGCAACCTGTTTAGTGGCGGGTTTTGGTTCTTTGTTGATGGGATTATGGGCTAATTTGCCGATGGCAATTGGTTGTGCGATTTCATTAACTGCGTTCACCGCGTTTAGCTTAGTTCTTGGGCAACAAATTACGATCCCTGTTGCGCTAGGTGCCGTCTTTTTAATGGGGTGTCTGTTTACTTTAATCTCAGTCACGGGCATCCGTAGTTGGATTTTACGCAATATGCCAATGGGGATTGCTCATGGTACGGGTATCGGTATTGGCTTATTTTTATTATTAATTGCGGCTAATGGTGTTGGCTTAGTGATTAAAAATCCAAATGCAGGACTGCCTGTTGCACTCGGTGAATTTACATCTTTCCCTGTGTTGATGTCTTTAGCGGGCTTGGCAGTTATTTTTGGTTTAGAAAAACGTCGTGTACCGGGTGGCGTTTTATTGGTTATTATCGCGATATCAATCCTCGGTTTGATTTTTGATCCTACAGTAAAATACCAAGGTTTCTTTAAGTTACCTTCATTTGGTGAAGATGGCCTTTCTCTTATGTTTAGCATGGATATCATGGGCGCTTTACAGCCGATGGTACTTCCGAGCCTACTAGCGCTTGTGATGACAGCTGTATTTGATGCGACAGGTACTATTCGCGCGGTTGCTGGGCAAGCTAATTTGCTCGATAAAGACGGTCAAATTATTGATGGCGGTAAAGCATTAACAGCTGACTCCGTGAGTAGCATTTTTGCGGGGGTTATCGGTGCGTCCCCAGCGGCTGTGTATATTGAATCAGCTGCGGGTACTGCTGCGGGGGGGCGTACAGGTTTAACGGCGGTCGTCGTCGGTGTTTTATTCCTCTTCATTTTATTCTTATCACCACTTTCTTATCTTGTCCCTGCTTATGCAACTGCGCCAGCGCTGATGTATGTTGGATTGCTAATGTTAAGTAACGTCTCAAAATTAGATTTTGATGATTTTGTCGATTCGATGTCAGGTCTGCTTTGTGCGGTATTTATCGTTCTGACTTGTAATATCGTCACAGGTATTATGTTGGGCTTTGCATCACTGGTCATTGGTCGCCTATGTGCGGGTGAATGGCGTAAGCTGAACATTGGAACTATCGTTATTGCCGTTCTTTTAGTAGCGTTTTATGCTGCTGATTTGGCGATTTAGCCATTTTCATATCAATAGAAGGGCGGCATTAGTCGCCCTTTAACGTATTGTTGCGATTAATCTTAAAGTGTAAATTATTTCACCGTCACAGAGTGGGTTAAGGATAGAATATACATAGGTCAGTGAATTAAGTGGAAATACATATTTTCTGCGCGTGACTGGCTTGACTGAAAATTAGGGTCTGAGCGGTGCTATCTCTTACTATGCGGCGGCAGGCAATTAGTCTATCGTCGTTTTGTCAAATAGTAAGGGCAACATGGAAATTTTCTTTACCATTCTTATCTTGATCTTAGCAGTCTCTGTTTCCGGTGTGGTGACAAAAGTCATCCCTATCCGTATCCCTCTGCCTTTAATTCAAATTGCTATCGGTGCTTTGCTTGCATGGCCTCAATTCGGGCTGCATGTCACGTTTGATCCCGAACTTTTCATGGTGTTATTAATTCCGCCGTTATTATTCGTTGATGGCTGGAAAACGCCAACGCGTGAGTTTTTCCAAAATGGGCGTGAGATTTTCATTCTTGTACTCGTTTTAGTATTAGTGACTGTAGTGGGAATTGGCTACTTAATTTATTGGTTACTGCCAGGTATTCCATTAGTCGTGGCATTTGCATTAGCGGCGGTTTTATCCCCAACGGATGCGGTGGCATTATCTTCAATTGTGGGCAAAGGACGCATCCCAAAAAGAATGATGAGTGTTCTTGAGGGAGAGGCGTTAATGAATGACGCTTCAGGTCTTGTGGCATTAAAATTTGCCGTTGCCATCGCAATGGGCACCATGGTCTTTAGCGTTTCTGGCGTGACTATTGAATTTTTCATCGTTGCAATCGGTGGTTTGTTATCAGGTATCGCGGTGACTTGGGTGTACAGTAAATCATTGCGACTCATGAGCCGTTGGAGTGGTGACGATCCTGCAACGCAAATTGTGTTCATGTTATTGTTACCATTTGCCTCTTATATGATAGCGGAACACATTGGTTTCTCCGGTATTTTAGCCGCAGTGGCGGCGGGTATGACTATCACTAAATCTGGCGTGATGCGTAATGCGCCATTGGCAATGCGTTTGCGTGCCGATAGTGTTTGGGGAATGCTTGAGTTTGTCTTTAACGGTTTAGTCTTCATTATGTTAGGGCTACAGCTGCCGGGTATTTGGGAAACCTCAGTTATTCAAGCCGAGCTTGATCCAAGCGTTGAAACTTGGATGCTCTTTACGGCTGTCATTGTGATTTATTTTGCTCTGTTGCTATTACGTTTTTGTTGGTTATGGTTGATGAAAAAGTTCAGCCATTTATTTTTGAAGAAAAAACCACTACAGTTCGCTAATTATACCTTTCGTGAGCTTTGTTTAGCCTCATTTGCGGGGGTTCGAGGCGCAATTACCTTAGCGGGTGTGCTCTCCATTCCGTTATTTTTAACTGATGGGTCACCGTTCCCTGCGCGTTATCAACTGGTATTCATTGCCGCAGGGGTGATCTTATTATCCATTTTTGCTGGTGTTATTGCACTGCCATTGCTATTGCGTAATTTCAAGGTCGGCGATAAAGAAGCGGACATTAATGAAATACGGATGGCAAAAGCGGCAATGGCAGAAGTGGCGATTGTGAGCTTAAATAAGATGGAAGAACGTTTGTCTGCGGATGTTGAGGAGCAACTCGATTCTGAGGATATTATTGAAGTGGCTTCAAGGGTAACGGGCCATTTACGGCGTCGAACCGCAGGACAAGATGAAATTGATCGTAATTTACAGATTGAAGAGCTTGAAAGACGCTTTCGATTAACCGCTTTGCGTGCTGAACGTGGTGAATTATATCACTTACGTGCAACACGTAAGATAAGCAATGAAACGTTACAGACATTGTTAATTGATCTCGATTTATTAGAAGCAGTGCTGATCGAAAAAGAGCATTAAGACTAAAAACCGAGTATTCTACTCAACAATTATTGTTTGAGAGATTATTGAAAAAATGTGGTTACTCGTCATTACGACGCTGCTATGGGCAGCGTCTTTTAGCCTAATTGGTGAATATTTAGCAGGGCAGGTTGATAGCTGGTTTTCTGTTTTAATTCGCGTGTCTTTAGCTGCATTGGTTTTCCTTCCATTCCTACGTTGGCGCAATTTCAGTGCTAAAGTCATCATGTTGTATATGCTCGTTGGCGCATGTCAGCTTGGCGTGATGTATCTATTTGTTTTTCATGCTTATCAATACCTTACTGTTGCAGAGTTTTTACTCTTTACCGTTCTCACACCGTTATATGTCACCTTAATTTATGACTTATTGGAACGTCAGCCCTTACGTAAAGGTTATTTATTTAGTTCTCTTTTAGCCGTGATTGGCGCCGCCATTATTCGCTATGATCATCTGAGCGAATCGTTTTGGTTAGGTCTATTATTTGTGCAGTTGGCGAATATCTTTTTTGCTATCGGGCAAGTTGGTTACAAGCGCTTAATGGAAATTCATCCAATACCGCAGCATCAAGCGTTTTCATGGTTTTATCTTGGCGCAACATTGGTTGCACTGATTGGTTGGCTGCTGTTTGGTAATAAATCAATGATGCCGACTACCAATGTGCAGTGGGGGGTATTGTTGTGGCTGGGTGTGGCTGCATCCGGTATGGGTTATTTCATGTGGAATTATGGGGCAACCAAGGTGGATGCCGGAACCCTTGCTATTATGAATAACATGATGGTTCCAGCTGGTTTATTAGTTAACTTTGCTATCTGGCAACAACACCCGGATTGGCTGAGTTTTACCATTGGGTCGAGCCTGATAATTGCGTCTCTATGGGTGCATAGACATTGGATCCTTTCACCGGCTTCACATAAGAAAGATTATCCACGGCGTGCCCAATAGCTGTTTGGGTAAATGCTTCAATAGCTGGCTGACGCTGTTCTCCTTCCCGACATGCAGCGTATAGTCGGCTCCATAAACCACTACCTAAGGTTTTCGTCTTAACCAACCCTTGCTTCTCAAAAGAATCAACGGCCCAATGTGGTAATGCGGCAATACCCATTTTCGCAGCCACCATCTGAATCAAAATCAACGTATTATCGACAGTTTTTACATTAGGTGAAACGCCTGCGGGCTGTAAAAAATGACGCCATACATCAAAACGATGACGCTGTACCGGATAAATCAGTAACGTTTCATCTGCTAAATCATGAGGTTCAATAATCGGTTTTTTGGCTAAAGGGCTCTCGTTTGAAACGACTAACTTCACTTCGTAATCAAACAGCGGAGTATAGTGTAGACCTTGATCTGCAAGGATATCGGATGTCATCACTAAATCTAGCTCTCTTGAAAGTAATTCAGGTTGAGGGTCAAAGGTGACGCCTGATTTAAATTCCACGTTCACTTGAGGCCAAGTTTGTCTGAATTGTTGTAATGCAGGGGTTAACCACTGAATACAACTATGGCACTCAATCGCGATGCGTAAAGCACAAACACCAGGTTCATTACAAACTCGGATGGCATCCCTCACCATGGGTAGCACTTGTTGTGCAAGTTGTAATAACACTTCCCCTTGAGGTGTAAATCGTAATGGCTGGCTTTTACGAACAAATAGCTTAAAGCCTAAACGATGTTCAAGATCGCTAAATTGATGCGATAGAGCAGACTGAGTCTGATGCAAATGCGTAGCCGTAGTGGCTAATGAGCCGTGTTGGCTGAGCGCTTGCAATGTTTTTAAATGTTTTAATTCGATCATGAGAAACCTTCACGGTGACAATGAATAATTTGCGCTTGTGCTTTATACAGTACCTGTTGATTATAGATGTGTAAACATCTAGACGGCTAAATATTTTAAGGGGTCAATATGTCTGTTATAAATCATACACTTGGTTTTCCACGTGTCGGTCTGAAAAGAGAACTAAAACGTGCGCAAGAAGATTATTGGGCAGGCAAGATTGACCAAACTGCTCTTTTAGAAACGGGTTATGCGTTACGTGTTCGCCATTGGCAACAGCAAAAAGATGCTGGCGTTGAGCTACTGCCTGTCGGTGATTTTGCTTGGTACGATCAAGTGTTAACCACCAGCTTGTTACTGGGCAACGTACCACCTCGTCATCAAAATGAAGATGGCTCAATTGATTTAGACACACTGTTTCGAGTGGCGCGTGGTCGCGCTCCAACAGGTAAACCTGCGGCAGCAGGCGAAATGACTAAATGGTTTAATACTAACTATCATTACATTGTGCCTGAATTTCAAAAAGGGCAAAAATTCTCACTGTCTTGGACTCAATTATTTGATGAGGTAGACGAAGCGTTAGCGTTAGGGCACAAGGTAAAACCTGTATTAATCGGCCCAATTACCTACCTTTGGCTAGGTAAAGTTAAAGGTGAAGCATTCGACCGCTTATCGTTATTGAATGAATTATTACCGGTGTATCAGGAAGTGCTTTCGCGTTTAGCGCAAAAAGGCATTGAATGGGTGCAAATCGATGAGCCAGCACTGGTATTGGATTTACCGACTGAATGGCAACAAGCATATCAACACGCATATCAAGCATTGTCAGGAAAAACCAAATTATTACTGACTACTTATTTTGATGGCATTAGTCATCACCTTGATTTAATTAAGCAACTACCAGTTCAAGGTCTACATGTTGATGTTGTGGCGGGGACGGATGATATTGAAACCCTGCATCAGTCACTTCCTGCTGATTGGGTGCTATCACTCGGCATTATCAACGGTCGCAATGTGTGGAAAGGGGATTTAGGTGAAAAATTCTTGCGCGTTAAGCCACTACTGGGCAAACGTGCATTGTGGATTGGTTCATCTTGCTCATTATTGCACAGTCCAATAGATTTGAATGATGAGACACGTTTAGATGCAGAAGTGAAAAGCTGGTTTGCATTTGCACTGCAAAAATGTGAAGAGCTTGCATTACTGACGAAAGCGCTGAATCAACCAAATGAAACACATATTGCTGAACTTGAACAATACAGCGCACCAATTCGTGCTCGTAAAACATCAACTCGTGTGAATAATGCAGCGGTTACCCAGCGTTTAGCGGCTATTCGTGAGGTAGATGCTGAGCGTAAGAGTCCTTATGAAAGTCGTGCCGAACGTCAACGCGCTCGTTTTAATTTACCCTTGTGGCCAACAACAACCATAGGTTCATTCCCTCAAACGAGCGAAATTAGAACGTTACGTCTTGATTTTAAAAAGGGTAATGTCGATAAAGCCCATTATCGTACCAATATTAGTGAACATATTAAGCAGGCGATTAAAGAGCAAGAATTACTTGATATCGATGTGTTAGTGCATGGTGAAGCTGAACGTAATGACATGGTTGAGTATTTTGGTGAGCACTTTGATGGTTACGTTTTTACACAAAATGGTTGGGTACAAAGCTATGGTTCCCGCTGTGTAAAACCGCCAGTGATTATCGGTGATATTAGTCGTCCAGAAGCGATTACAGTCGAATGGGCCAAATATGCTCAGTCTCTAACAGAAAAACCAGTCAAGGGCATGCTAACAGGACCTGTGACAATATTATGTTGGTCATTCCCTCGCGAAGATGTCAGCCGTGAAACTATCGCGAAGCAGATTGCATTAGCATTGCGCGATGAAGTGGATGACTTACAAAAAGCGGGTATCGGGATTATCCAAATTGATGAACCTGCATTGCGTGAAGGGCTACCATTGCGCAGAGATGAGTGGGCAGATTATTTGAAATGGGCAGTTGATGCCTTTAAATTAAGTGCAGCGATTGCGCAAGATGATACTCAGATCCACACCCACATGTGTTATTGCGAGTTCAATGACATCATGAATTCAATTGCTGCACTAGATGCGGATGTGATCACTATCGAAACATCACGTTCAGATATGGATTTGCTAGATGCATTTGAAGATTTCCATTACCCAAATGAAATTGGTCCGGGTGTGTATGATATTCACTCACCAAACGTACCGAGTGTAGAATGGATTGTTGCTTTACTGAGAAAAGCAGAGAAACGAGTTCCTGTCGAACGTTTATGGGTTAATCCAGATTGTGGATTAAAAACTCGTGGCTGGCCAGAAACCCGCCAAGCGCTCGCGAACATGGTTGAAGCAGCGAAAAAATTACGCAGCGAACAATAACAATCAATCGATAAATATCATCAATAGAAGGCAGGGGATTTCCTGCCTTTTTGCTGCAATAAAAACAAAGTCTATAAACTTAACCAAATAGCTTCGCTTTAAGCATATCCATACCAACAGAACCGAGATTAACCTCTTCGGGTAATACACCATTTGGCGTGGCTTTATCAACCAGTTTTGGTAAGTATTTCGCAACTAATTCAGTCGTTTCTTGCGTATCAAGGCCGACGTTCTGAGCCAATTCTTGGATATCTAAATTACCAAAAACTTGCACTAGCTGATTGACATCGATAGGTAAATTCGCATTTTCGCTGATCCATGATGCTATTACGTCATTTAACCCTTGTTGGTTAAACTTATCAATAACGCCATTAAGACCACCTTGTTTTTCAATCCATCCAATAACAGATTGGAACTGCTGCATTTTATCACCGGCGACCATCGTTATTAGTTGTTCGAACAAACCCATTGAAACTCCTTGTTGATAAATTTATCGCCACTACCTCTATGGAATAGGGCATTTTCAAAAAATAAGTAGTCGGTTATTGTCAGCAATTTGAACGAGGCGTCAATCAAAATAAAGTTTTCGCTGCTAACTAAATGTTATATGAAGAGATTTTACCCTGATTGTAGACAAATCAAACGGGCACATTGTGCTTCACATTTTTTATCACACTATTGTGTGAATGATTTTATGATTCATATTTATGTAATTTATAAATAAAAACAATTGATTACAAATTAATTGGTCGTTTTTTATATTATCTATAATGTGATGATCGTCATGTGTTTGTTAAATTTGTTATGTGAAAATTCACATCAATAACAAAGATTAACAACATCAGGGATCATTATGGGAAATTTCGTTAAGAATGTTGGCGTTATTGGCCTAGGTTCTATGGGGATGGGAATCGCTCAGTCACTCATAAAAAATAATATTCCTACCTATGGATTTGATTTAAACCAAGCTGCTTGCCAAACCTTACTTGATTATGGCGCAAAGGATGTCGGGCAAAATGCGGTGGAATTCGCACAACAGCTCGATGCTGTATTAATGGTTGTAGTTAATGGACGACAAGTTAACGCGATTTTATTTGATGGTGAAAAACCATTGGTTGAAGCTCTTAAACCAGAAACGATCATTGTTTTGCACAGCACATTATCCGCAGAACAAACCAAGCAAATAGCCCGACGTCTTGCAGCTTATCAACTATTACTTGTCGATGCTCCAATATCGGGCGGTGCGATTAAAGCTGCCGATGGCAAATTAACCGTAATGGCATCGGGAGCGCCTGAATTATTTGAACGGCTAACTAAAGTCTTTAATGCAATCTCTGAGCGTTTATACCGTATTGGAGATGATGTGGGCTTAGGTTCGACGGTGAAAACAATTCATCAATTATTAGCTGGCGTTCATATAGCCGTTGCCGCAGAAAGCATGGCTCTGGCCGCTAAAGCGGGTATTAAGCTCGATGTAATGTATGACATTGTTACTCATGCTGCTGGTAATTCATGGATGTTTGAAAACCGTATGCAGCATGTGCTTGAGGGCGATTATACGCCAAAATCATCGGTTGATATTTTTGTTAAAGACCTCGGTTTAGTGATGGAAACGGGCAAGGCACTAAATTTTCCATTACCACTCGCTGCTACCGCTCATCAAATGTTTATTGCGGCAAGTAATGAAGGTTTTGGCCATCAAGACGACAGCGCAGTGATTAAAACCTTTAAAGGTATTTCTTTACCGGAGAGTAAAACATGACTGTGAAATTAGGCGTAATTGCTGATGATTTTACTGGTGCGACAGATATTGCAGGTTTCATGGTACAAAACGGTTGGCGTGTGGTTCAGTTACTAAATGAACCTAATGAAAATACCGTTGTACCACAAGATGTTGATGCCATTGTTATTAGTTTAAAGAGTCGGTCTTGTTCTGCTGATGAAGCTTGTCAGGCTTCAATGAATGCATGTCATTGGTTAAAGCAACAAGCACAGTGCCAGCAAATTTTCTTTAAATATTGCTCGACCTTTGATTCGACTGAAAAAGGCAATATTGGCCCTGTGACTGATGCATTAATGAAGTACTTAAAAACTGATTTAACACTAGTTTGCCCTGCATTGCCTGTTAACGGAAGAACAGTAGTTCATGGTCACTTATTCGTAAATGGTCAGCTTTTAAATGAAAGCGGAATGCAGCACCACCCTGTGACTCCAATGACAGATGCGAATTTATTACGCGTTATGGAGAAACAATCACGAGGTAAAGCAGGATTGATTAAGCTTGCTGACGTTCAGCAAGGTTGTGATGCCATAACCTTGCAACTCACCAGTTTAGCTTTACAAGGTGTTAGTTACGCAGTAATCGACGCCCTCACTATGGATGACTTATTGCCTATTGCTAAAGCGGTTCAAAACATGCCATTGCTCACCGGAGGTTCAGGTTTAGGTGCGGCTTTAGCAAATGTCGACAGCCAGAGCCCATGGGGAAAAGATGCCGGTCATGGTAATAAACCTGCTGCTGTTGGACGAAAAACAGTCATTTTATCCGGTAGTTGTTCTGTTATGACTAATGCTCAAGTTCAAAGTTATCAACAAATTGCGCCAGCGAAAGCACTAGATGTTGGCGAGTGTTTGGATAATCCTCATTACGCGCAGTCATTAGCTAAATGGGTACAAGAACAGCAAGTGACGAGCTTGGCACCGTTGTTATATGCAACACAGCCCCCTGAATTATTAAAGCAAATTCAACAAAAATATGGCGCATTACAATCAAGTTTGGCAGTGGAAAACGTATTTGGTGAAGTTGTGAAATTATTACAAGCTCAGGGATATAACACTTTTATTATTGCTGGTGGCGAAACTTCAGGGAAAGTTGTGCAGAGCTTAGGAACTGAGCAGTTAAGCATTGGAGCCCCAATTGCACCGGGAGTGCCGTGGGTTCAAGATTTGGCAAGCGGTAACTGGTTGGCACTGAAATCTGGCAATTTCGGTCAGAAGAATTTCTTCCAGTTTGCACAGGAGATGTTTAATGAGTGATGAAAAGGCGCTGCGCCAAGAATTAGCCGACTGGGCAAAGTCGATGTTTAACCGTGGTTATAGTAGCGGTGGTGCAGGAAATATTAGTGCGCGATTAGCGGATGGCAGCATTATTGTCACGCCAACAAACTCAAGCTTTGGTGATTTAGACCCGAATCGATTGAGTAAATTAGATACACAAGGCAACTGGATAGGTGGTGATAAACCCACAAAAGAAGTTTCGATGCACATGGCAATGTATCTACAACGCCCTGATTGCCAAGCTGTTGTTCATTTACATTCACCTTGGTTGACTGCACTTTCGTGCCTGCCGGGGTTAGATAGCACTAACTGTTTACCTCCGATTACACCTTATTATGTGATGCGGGTGGGTAAATTACCGTTGATTGAATATTTACCCCCAGGGGATGACCGGATTGGTGAAGAAATTGCCCGATTAGCGCCAAATCATAACGCGGTATTGTTATCAAATCATGGTCCAGTGGTTGGTGGTAAAACACTCAGGCAAGCTTTTTTCAATGCGGAAGAGCTAGAAGATACCGCACGTTTATATATCACGCTGCGGCCACATGGCTTCACTACATTAACGCAAGAGCAAGTTCAAGAGCTCGAAAGTCGTTATCCACAGAAATGAGGAGCAAGAGATGGCTAAATTTGCAGCAAATCTCAGCATGATGTTTAACGAAGTACCGTTTATACAACGTTTTGAGCGTGCAGCTCAGGCCGGCTTTAGTGGGGTTGAGTATCTTTTTCCTTATGAAGAAGATGCCGATTCGATTGCGTTCGAATTACAAAAACATCATTTAACTCAGGTCTTATTTAATATGCCTGCGGGAAATTGGACTGCGGGTGAGCGTGGTATGGCATCAATTCCTGGGCGTGAAGATGAATTTGCGCAAGGGGTATTCACCGCCCTGAAATATGCGAATGCCTTAGGATGTAAGCAGGTTCATGCCATGGCTGGCAAGGTGGATACGAAATTCACTGCTGAACAACAAAAGGCCTGTTTTATTAAAAACATTCAGTATGCCGCCGATGTGATGGCACCGCATGGCATTCGAGTACTTATTGAGCCTATCAATACGCGTGATATGCCTGGTTATTTTCTGACAACACAAAAACAAGCTGAAGCGCTATTACCACTTATTGATCGCAAAAATGTTTTTATTCAATTGGATTTGTATCACTGCCAGATCATGGAAGGTGATTTAGTGAAAACAATTGAGCGTTTATGGGGTAAATTTAGTCATATTCAGATTGCTTCAGTTCCAGAACGCCACGAACCCGACAGCGGTGAAGTTAACTTTCCATGGATTTTCAAGAAATTAGATGAAATGGGTTATGAAGGTTGGCTTGGATGTGAATATCATCCAGCAGGTCGCACGGAAGCGGGGTTGGACTGGTTAAAACAAGCTCAGTCATAAATCGGAGAACCTATGATCCCTTCAGAGCGTCGTGATTTTATTTATCGTTACGTACATGAGTACCAAACTGTGTCTATTAATGACCTGGTTGATTTAATGAATGTATCTCATATGACGGTGCGACGTGATATTCGCATGTTAGAAGAGGAAGGGAAGGTTGTCGGGATTAGTGGTGGTGTTCGGTTGAATGACGTGTTACGCCAAGAATTACCTTGGAGTGAAAAGGCGCGGCTTCATCACCGTAGTAAGCGTGAAATAGGTCAGTTTGCGAATTCGTTGGTTGAAGATGGGCAAGTTGTTTATCTCGATGCAGGTACCACAACATTTGAGATTGCCCGCGTGCTGGGTGAACGTTTTAACTTAACGATCGTGACAAATGATTTTTCTATCATGCAGTATTTGATGAATAAATCACAACTCAATTTGTACCACACAGGTGGTCAGGTTGATAAACGCAATCATTCATGCGTTGGTAATACCGCCGCTATGATGTTGCAAACACTCAATGTTGATGTAGCTTTTATCAGTACCAGTTCATGGGACTTGCTCCATGGTGTTTCAACACCCCATGAAGAAAAAGTTCAAATAAAACAGACATTACTCGATGTAGCTCGGCGCTGCGTGTTGGTCTCTGACAGCAGCAAATTTGGCAAATATGGCATGTTCCGTGTTTGCCCTTTGAATCAATTGCACGACATTATCTGTGATGATCAGTTACCAAGTGATGCAGTGCAGCGGATAACAGAACAAAACATAAAACTTCATTTAATCAAAACATAAAAACATCTTACCTAGAAGCGAATAGCCTGCAATAGGTTATTTCAGGAGAATTACAATGAAAGTTATTATTACCGGTGGCGCTGGCTTTTTAGGCCAGCAGCTAGCCACTGCTTTGCTTAAAAATCGTCAGGGTTTAAATTTCGAACAGCTTATTTTAGCGGATATTCAATGCCCTACATCACCTATTGAAGATTCGAGAGTGAGTTGTGTTGCTTTAGATTTAACGCAACAAGGCGCTGCAGATACGCTAATTGATGCGCAAACAGACGTTATATTTCACCTAGCGGCAATCGTCAGTAGCCATGCAGAAAGCGATTTCGATTTAGGCATGAAAGTGAATTTTGAATCCACTCGCCAATTATTGGAAGCCGTAAAAGCTAAAAATTCAGCCATAAAATTCATTTTCACTAGCTCACTTGCGGTATTTGGTGGCCAATTACCGGATGTCATCACCGACCTGTGCGTAGTTAATCCACAGTCTTCTTATGGCGCACAAAAAGCTATGTGTGAATTGATGGTTAACGACTATTCACGTAAAGGTTTCGTTGATGGCCGCGTCATGCGCTTGCCAACAATCAGCATTCGTCCTGGGGTACCCAATAAAGCGGCTTCATCATTTGCTAGCGGTATTATTCGCGAGCCATTAAATGGAATCGAAAGTGTTTGCCCAGTTTCACCTGATCTTGCGCTATGGCTATCTAGCCCTGAAACAGTAGTCAGCAATTTCATTCATGCGGTGAATGTACCGGCTGAGAAATTTGGTCAATCACGTATTGTTAATTTACCGGGTATTACGGTCACTGTGCAGGAAATGATTGATTCATTACGTGATGTTGCAGGACAAGAAACCGTCAATCTTATTCGTTTTGAGCCTGATGATGCGATTAACCGCATTGTCGCTAGTTGGCCAGGAAAATTCGATATTAGCCGTGCATTGAACTTAGGTTTTCGTGCCGATGGCTCATTTAGTGATGCGATTCATTCGTTTATCACTCATCACGGCCGCGCCAAGTAGGAGATAAACGATGTCCTATATTCCTGTTATTGGTCTTGCTGTAGCCATTTTTGTACTGATTTTTTTAGTATTAAGAACTCGTGTTCATGCGCTATTAGCCATGCTTATTGCTGCCACTATTGCTGGTATTTCGGGTGGTTTAACAGCAGCAGAAACTGTGACTATTATTACCAAGGGATTTGGTTCAACACTCGGTAGCATTGGTATTGTTATCGGGCTTGGGGTCATGATGGGAAGGGTGCTCGAAGTTTCGGGCGCAGCTGAACGGATAGCATTTAGTTTTATTAAATGGTTAGGTAACAAACGTGAAGAATGGGCACTGGCAATTACCGGCTATATTGTCAGTATTCCAATCTTTGTTGATTCTGCTTTCGTTATCTTATATCCATTAGCAAAAGCGCTCGCAAAAAATGGCAAGCGCAACTTGTTAACGCTTGGTGTTGCCTTAGCGGGTGGGTTAGTTGTAACGCATCACTCCGTTCCACCAACACCAGGTCCTTTGGGTGTTGCAGGTATTTTTGGCGTTGATATTGGTGCGATGATCTTAGCGGGTATGGCACTGGCTGTGCCTTGTGTTATCGGTATCGTTTTATATGCAAAATGGTTAGCAGTTAAATATCCTGAATTTGTCCCTGCTGATTTAGAAAGCGGTGATTTACATGATATCCATGCGCGTTATATGGAAGAGAAAGCCAATAAACCGCTACCAAGCCTATTTTTATCTTTATTGCCAATAGCTACTCCGATCTTGTTGATCTTTATTAATGCTATCAATGGATTATTACTAAAGACAGACACATTCCTAGGGATGAATGACAATTGGTACTTTCAAACATTTGAATTTCTAGGTGCGCCTATCATCGCGCTGTCTATTAGTGTGCTGATTTCAGTTTACACATTGATGCCAAAATCGACGAAAGAAGAAGTTATCGATCGCATGGAAGAAGGTTTGCAAGCGGCGGGTATCATTTTGTTAGTCACCGGTGCGGGTGGGGCGTTAGGGGCGGTATTACGTGATAGTGGAACTGGTAATATCTTAGCGGGGCATGTGGCAAGCTTGCCAATTACACCCGTTTTAATTCCTTTTATTATCGCGACGTTAGTACGTTTAATTCAAGGTTCCGGTACTGTCGCAATGATCACCGCTGCATCAATTTCAGCGCCAATCATTAGTCAGATACCTGATATTAACTTATTGGTTGCGGCGCAAGCGGCAACAATGGGGTCTCTGTTCTTCGGTTACTTTAACGACAGCCTTTATTGGGTTGTGAACAGAATGATGGGGATTAAGGACGTTAAACAACAGATTATGGTTTGGTCTATTCCAACAACAATCGCTTGGATGATAGGCCTTGTTGGCGTTCTGATCCTTGATGTAATTCTCTGATAGTAAATAGTTTTTTATTTATGCCACTAATTAAAAGTGCCTTTATTGGCACTTTTTTCAATTATTATTCACATTCAACTATACTGAACGCATCCTTATAGCAATATTACTGCGTTAATGTGATGCGGATCTCATTTTAATGAAATCAATATGATTGTGAATTCATTAAAGTAGATATTGGTCACTAAATATGTGTATGTTTATCGCTATATTAGTAAGAATTAATCAATTTAATGATGTCATTGAGCCAAGGAGTTTGATATGTCCGACGTTTTCCACTTAGGTTTAAAGAAAAGGGACTTACAGGGTGCAACTGTTGCGATTGTTCCTGGAGACCCTAACCGTGTTGAAAAAATAGCACGTCTAATGGATAACCCTGTACATCTTGCGTCATTACGTGAGTTTACCTCTTGGCGTGGTGAGTTAGATGGCAAGGCTGTCATCGTCTGCTCAACCGGTATTGGTGGCCCATCAACATCAATCGCAGTTGAAGAGTTGGCTCAGCTCGGTATTCGTACCTTCCTACGTATTGGTACAACTGGTGCAATTCAAGAAAATATCAATGTAGGTGATGTATTAGTCACAACAGGTGCTGTACGTTTAGACGGCGCTAGTCAACATTTTGCCCCGATCGAGTATCCTGCTGTTGCTGATTTTACATGTACTAACGCACTGTATGCTGCCGCGCAAGACGCAGGCGCGACAGTTCATGTTGGTGTAACGGCATCTTCAGATACTTTCTACCCAGGCCAAGAGCGCTATGATACCTACAGTGGCCGTGTAATGCGTCACTTTAGAGGCTCAATGAAAGAGTGGCAAGATATGGGCGTAATGAACTATGAAATGGAATCAGCAACGCTGTTAACCATGTGTTCAAGCCAAGGTTTACGTGCTGGTATGGTTGCAGGTGTTATTGTTAACCGTACTCAACAAGAAATCCCTAACGAAACATTATTGAAAAAAACAGAAGGCAATGTACTTAGCATTGTGGTTGAAGCCGCTCGCCGCCTACTGTAATTCCGCATTTACTGGCCCACTTACGTATTTCGCTCGGTTGTGAATACAGTGTAGGTGGGCTTAGTTACTTTTTTGTTCACCACTTCTGTTCATCATTTATTACAATCTACTGTAAATTGCAGGTAGTTTTCTTATTCATTTAATCAATCAATCTGTTATTGTCTTATAACAACTATTAATATTTCGAGCCCAACATCATTCAAGCAGCAGGCAAGTGCTAAGTCATGTTATCCCGATAAATGCAGAAAAATGTGCAGATAAAGGAACTCAAGCGATGTCTACATCCCTGTAACTTGAGGCATGGTGGGTATAAAAGGGATAATTATGTCAACAACACCTTATCTTCACCCTTCGGTTCTCCCTTTAAAGGGCGGGATCAATTTTCGCGACTTGGGCGGAAAAAAATTATCAAATGGTAATAAAATAAAAGCGGGAAAGCTTTTTAGGTCAGGTGCTTTAGACCGTTTAACATCAGAAGATCAACATATTTTACAATCCCAAAATTTATTTCAAATTTTAGATTATCGTGATGACGCTGAAATTCGTGATAAACCAGATTTAGTGTGGGATGGTGCGCATTATGTCCATGCCCCCGCAAATCCATTAGCAAAAGAAGTCAGTGCAAACTTAGACAAGCTCACGCCAGAGATTTTAGACCAATTCGATCCCCAAGCTTTCATGTTTCGTTTATATGAACTGTTGCCATTGAATAACCCCGCTTATCATCAACTTGTTAATATGCTAAAACAACCTGAAAAAGGCGGAATAGTACAGCATTGCGCTGTGGGTAAAGATAGAACGGGTGTGGGCTCAGCGTTAGTTCTATTTGCACTCGGCGCAGATTTAGATACGGTAATGGAAGATTATTTACTGACTAACGAAACGCTTGCACCATTTCGTAAAATTTTATTAGAAGAACATGCACAAAGAATGAGTGACAGCATATTGAAGAAATTTGAGTATGTTTACTCAGTGCGGGAAGATTTCTTACAGACTGCGTTAAAAAGCATCGAGACGCACTATGGTAATGTCGATAAATGGTTAGAAAAAGATTTTGGTCTTGATAATAAAGGTCGTGACCTGCTGCAAAATCATTTCCTCGAATAGCAATATATTCAAGCTGCAATGAAACCACATTTATTACTCGTTCGTTGCAGCTTGATTTATTTGAATGTCATACTCTAAATAGTGAACTCACGAATTAACTCATGATAGGGGATTTCCTTGACTCTCAATGAAATAGTCACGGTTGTGACAGATTTTACTCGTGAACATGAAATATGGGCTCTGCCTATCATTTTCTTTCTCGCATTTGGTGAATCACTCGCTTTCTTATCTTTGTTGTTACCGGCAACCGTTATTTTATTGGCGCTAGGCGCTCTGATTGGTGAAAGTGGCATTGTATTTTGGCCATTATGGCTAGCGGCGGCATTAGGCGCGTTTTTTGGCGATTGGCTTTCATATTGGTTCGGTTTTCACTACAAAGATAATGTTCGTAAAATGTGGCCTATTTCTCGCAACCCGCAAATGATAGATAAAGGGCAACGCTTCTTTGATCGTTGGGGAATTTGGGGCGTATTCTTCGGCCGTTTCTTTGGTCCTTTCCGTGCTGTTGTTCCTTTAGTGGCGGGAATTTGTGTGATGCCACAACGTTATTTTCAATTAGCTAATATTACTTCTGCGATGGTTTGGGCATTCGGTATCCTTGCTCCGGGAGCCCTAGGTTTACATTGGTTTGCAAGTTGGTTTGGTTAAGCTGCGAAGCTGCTCGCAAAATATGGGTGGCAAGTCAAATTACCTCTGGACACTTATACAGTATCCCATTACCTTACACTAGGCTTTGTAAAGTAAGGATTTAACTTGTGGATACCTCTCTTTTGTATGCGGTTATTGGTGTTCTAAGCGGTATTTTAATTGGCGGCTTGGCTGCTTGGTTTTCTATTGCACAAAAAATAACGCAAAAAGATCAGGAACTGCAAAATGCTAACCGTCAGATGGCGGTGAGTGATGAAAAAATAATTCATTTAGCGCAATGGAAAGAAGAGTATGACCGGCTAGATCAAGAGCTAAGAACACAGCGAGATATTAATCGTGAGCAAGAAGCTGAATTAAGAGAGGCGATTACGCGTTTTGAGCAAAATCAGTTAGCTAATGAAGAAAAACAGCGTATTTTACAAAATAGTGAACAGCGGCTGACAACGCAATTTGAAAATTTAGCTAATCGCATTTTCGAACAAAATGAACGACGTGCTTCAGAGCAACAGCACAAAAGTTTATTACAGATGTTATCTCCATTTCGTGAACAACTAGATGGTTTTCGTCAACAAGTTCAACAAAGTTTTGGTGAAGAAGCCAAAGAACGTCATACGTTAACTTATGAAATTAGGCAGCTTCAACAGCTTAATAACCTCATGACCAAAGAGGCAGTTAACTTAACTCGCGCACTAAAAGGTGACAATAAAATACAAGGTAATTGGGGAGAAACAATTTTAACCCGTATCTTGGAAGTTTCCGGCTTGCGTGAAGGCAGTGAATTTGAAACCCAAGTGAGTATCAATACAGGCTATAATAGCCGCTATCAACCCGATGTTATTATTCACTTGCCTGAAGGCAAAGATGTTGTTGTTGATGCAAAGATGTCGCTGGTGTCTTATGAACATTATTTTAATAATGAAGACCCTCATGAGCAGCAACAGGCGCTTAAAAATCATGTCGCCTCAATTCGTAACCACATGCGTTCATTGAGTCGAAAGGATTATCATCAACTGCCGGGTGTGCGTTCGCTGGATTATGTGCTCATGTTTATCCCCATCGAGCCCGCGTACTTACTTGCGTTAAAAGAGGCGCCCGAATTACTTGATGAAGGTATAAAACAGAATATCATGTTAGTTTGCCCTTCTACTTTGTTAGTGGCAGTGCGCACAATTAACAATATATGGCGTTATGAACGCCAAGGTCAAAATGCACAAGAAATAGCAGAAAAAGCAGCGAAAATGTACGATAAGCTGCGTTTGTTTGTAGATGACATGCAGGTTTTAGGCTCCAGTCTTGATAAAGCGAATATTACTTACCAGTCAGCGATGAAACGTCTTGCACAAGGGCGAGGAAATTTAATCAGTCAGGCGGAAAGTTTTAAAGCGTTAGGGGTAGAAATAAAACAACCTATCGAGCCACAATTAGTTGAGAAGTCAGATCAATCGAATTGTGCGCAATCATAGACTTCTGGTAGGGTTTTACCTTAAAGGCTGTTACACTTCTTATAAAAGATTGAATGATAAGCAGGCATAAAAGAAATGACTGAACCAACTAAAGAAACCATTGATTTCGGTTTCCGTACTGTAGGCAAAGATGATAAAGCTGGCCTCGTAGCGAATGTTTTTCACTCTGTAGCATCAAAATATGACTTGATGAATGATCTCATGTCTTTTGGTATTCATCGTATTTGGAAACGTTTTACCATCGAAGCAAGTGGTGTTCGCCGTAATCAACGTGTTCTTGATCTTGCTGGTGGAACGGGTGACTTGACTGCCAAATTCTCTCGATTAGTGGGTGAAAAAGGCGAAGTCGTTCTGGCTGATATCAACGATTCCATGTTAAAAATGGGTCGCGAAAAATTGCGTGACCTAGGTATTGTGGGTAATGTTAATTATGTTCAAGCTAATGCTGAAGAACTCCCATTCCCAGACAACTATTTTGATTGCATCACAATTTCTTTTGGTCTGCGTAATGTGACTGACAAAGATAAAGCGCTACGTTCAATGTATCGAGTATTGAAACCAGGCGGACGTTTATTAGTGCTTGAGTTTTCCAAACCGATTCTCGAGCCTTTGAATAAAGCTTATGATGCTTATTCATTCCATATTTTACCTCGTATTGGTCAGGCGATTGTCAGTGATGCCGAAAGTTATCGTTATCTTGCTGAATCTATTCGTATGCATCCCGACCAAGAAACACTGAAAGCCATGATGGAAAATGCAGGGCTGGAGCAAGTTTCTTATAACAATATGACGGGTGGAATTGTCGCACTCCATAAAGGGTTTAAATTCTAAGATGGAAGCACCATCAGCAAACACCAAAAATCAAAATACAGTTTTGTATTCTTTGATGACAGCATTGATGGAAACCTCGCTTAATCATATGCTATTTAAGGAAACCGTCTTGAGACCCGCCAGAATGCGTTTGGCGGGTAAAGTCATGTCGATTGAGTTAAAAGAACTCAATAAAACAATCACATTAATTTTTGCAGAAAATCATGTGGATGTTTTAAGCCAATGGGCTGAACCTGCCGACTGTACGATCAAAACATCATTGTTTACCTTAATTAAATTAAAAGATAAGCAGCAACTTTCTCTGTTAATTAACCGTGGTGATATCGTTATTGAAGGGGATATGCAGATTGTTCAGCATTGGTCCTCTTTATTAGATTTAGCTATTTGGAATCCAGCTCATTATTTATCTCCTTATATCGGTGATGTAGCGGCTGAAGGGCTCAGTAAGGTATTACATAAAGGTGCCAGTCTGGCTTCTCATTTAGTTAAACGTCAAAAAATTTATATTAAAGATACGCTTATTGAAGAATGGAAAATGGCACCTAGCCAATTAGAGCTCGCTTATTTTAGTGATGAAGTGGAGCAAATTTCAGGTTCTATGAGTGAATTAGAGCAAAGATTGCGTCAATTGGAGGAGAGTAATGACACCCGGTGAGATAAAACGTCTTTACCTTATTATTCGGGTTTTCCTCTCTTACGGATTAGATGAGTTAATCCCTAAAATAAAGCTTACACTGCCTTTAAGAATTGGTCGTTTAGGCTTTTTTTGGATTAAAAATAAGCATAAAGACAAAGATATTGGCGAAAGACTTCGTCTCGCATTGCAAGAGCTTGGTCCTGTTTGGATTAAATTCGGTCAAATGCTCTCAACTCGCCGTGACTTGTTCCCGCCTACGATTGCGGACCAACTATCATTACTACAAGATAAGGTCGCAAGCTTTGATGGAAAGCTCGCTCGTGGCTACATAGAAAAATCGCTAGGCGGTCCTTTAGAACAGTGGTTTGATGATTTTGATGAGCAAGCACTCGCGTCTGCTTCTATTGCGCAAGTGCATACGGCGGTTTTGAAAGAAAATGGTAAAAACGTCGTACTAAAAGTTATTCGTCCAGATATTTTGCCTATCATCAAAGCCGATATTAAGCTGATGTACCGCATTGCGAATTGGGTGCCTTTACTGCCTGATGGGCGTCGTTTACGTCCTAAAGAGGTCGTCCGCGAATACGAAAAAACATTGATCGATGAACTTAATCTTTTACGTGAGTCAGCCAATGCTATTCAGCTCAAACGTAACTTTGAAAATAGCTCAATGTTATATATTCCTGAGGTTTATGCGGATTATTGCCGTGAAAATGTCATGGTGATGGAGCGGATCTACGGTATTCCTGTTTCTGATGTGGCAGCGCTTAACGCTCAGGGTACCAACATGAAACTTTTGGCTGAGAGAGGCGTAAAAGTTTTCTTCACTCAAGTGTTTCGTGATAGCTTCTTTCACGCAGACATGCATCCCGGTAATATTTTTGTTAGTTACGAACACCCTGAAGATCCTCTCTATATCGGTATTGACTGCGGTATTATGGGCTCGCTTAATAAAGAAGATAAGCGTTATTTAGCCGGAAACTTTATTGCTTTCTTTAACCGTGATTATCGTAAAGTTGCTGAATTACACGTTGATTCAGGTTGGGTTCCGCCAGATACAAATGTTGAAGATTTTGAATTTGCTATTCGCACTGTCTGTGAGCCTATTTTCGAAAAGCCATTAGCTGAAATTTCATTTGGGCACGTTTTGTTGAATTTATTTAATACGGCGCGCCGCTTTAATATGGAAGTTCAACCTCAGTTGGTTCTCTTGCAGAAAACCTTGCTTTATGTTGAAGGTCTAGGCCGCCAGTTATACCCACAGCTTGATTTATGGAAAACCGCTAAGCCCTTTTTAGAAGATTGGGTTCATAGTCAAGTCGGTCTACCTGCAATCACTCGGGCCTTAAAAGAAAAAGCGCCTTATTGGGCCGAAAAAATGCCGGAAATTCCCGATCTTATTTATGGGGCGTTAAAACAGCATAAATTTTTACAGTCCAATATTGACCAGTTAGCACTACAGTTAAAGGGGCAGCGTAGTAAGCAACGTAAATCCCAATATCTTTTAGGAATAGGTGCCACATTCATTCTTTGCGGTAGTTTATTCTTTATTTCAGACTTAACTCGAATTGCTATAGTGTTTATGGCTGCCGGAGCGTTATCGTGGCTAATAGGTTGGTGTAAGTCAGGGGATAACTAAGTAAACTTTGTTTTGTGACAAGTTTATAAAGCTGTAAAGATTTCCGTATTTAGAACAGGTTGTATATAATAGAACTAATAACAATTTGGTCTCAAAACTATAGAGGTATTAACAATGGAATCAACTATTGCAATGGCTGCATTCGGTAGTCCTTGGCAGCTTATTATTATTGCTCTGCTTATTGTTCTAATTTTCGGTACTAAAAAATTGCGTTCACTAGGTTCTGATTTAGGTGAGTCACTCAAAGGATTTAAAAAAGCGATGAGTGATGATGAAGCTGCTAAAGCAAAAGAAGAGCAAGAAAAGCAAGACGCTGATTTTGCAACTAAAAATATTACTGAGCAACAGACTACTGAGAAAAAAGATAGTCCGGTTGAGAGCAAAAATAAAGAGCAGGGATAATCCGTGTTTGACATAGGCTTCACTGAACTACTGCTCGTTGCAGTTATTGGTCTTGTTGTATTAGGCCCTGAGCGTTTACCTGTGGCAGTAAGAACTGTCGCTGGGTGGATCCGTGCAATGCGTTCAATGGCTGCCAACGTACAAAACGAGCTATCGCAAGAGTTAAAATTACAAGAGTTACAAGAAACTCTGAAAAAAGTTGAGGAGAAAGCGGGTATGGAAGCTCTTTCTCCTGAGCTAAAACAATCGATGGATGAATTACGTCAGGCTGCTCAATCGTTAAAAAGTGGTTATCAAGCAACAACGAATAATATCGAAGATGAATTGCATAAAGCAAAAGAGATAACCGAAAGCTACGATACAGCGGTGAAGGATGCTTCAGCTACTGGCCATTCATCGCAAGTATTAGAGTCTGATCCCGATCCAGAACACGCCGCTAAAATGGCTTCTGTCGTTGAAGAGCCAACAGCCGACCCTTCTAAAGTTGGTGAGTTGAGAGATCTTACGACGCATGAAAATACCCTGCAGCGCGATGCTAAAGTAACAAACTCCAATCAAACTGAAAGTGAAAAATAACCCATGGCTGTAAATGATACACAACCACTTATTAGCCACCTGATTGAACTTAGGAAACGGCTACTAAATTGTTTGATTACGGTTTTAATCGTATTTGCAGCATTGGCTTATTTTTCAAATGATATTTATCGGCTTGTTGCAGCCCCTTTGATTGATAAGTTACCCGTCGGTTCTCAAATGAGTGCGACAGATGTAGCATCTACGTTTTTTACCCCAATCAAGCTAACAATGATGGTATCAGTGTTCGTTTCGATACCGGTTATTCTTTATCAAATTTGGGCATTTATTGCGCCTGCGTTATATAAACATGAGCGTAGATTAATGTCACCGCTACTTATTTCAAGTAGTTTACTTTTTTATCTTGGAATGGCATTCGCTTATTTTGTTGTGTTTCCACTCGCATTTGGTTTTT
The DNA here is from genome assembly GCF_052096715.1 of Providencia sp. Lineage (NCBI taxonomy): Bacteria > Pseudomonadati > Pseudomonadota > Gammaproteobacteria > Enterobacterales > Morganellaceae > Providencia > Providencia sp. The sequence goes on along the minus strand of NZ_JBQDNB010000004.1, from coordinate 12,196 downwards.
TTGTTAAAACGACGCCAGAGAGTGTTAACTTCATTCCTGATATTAGTAAATATCTCAGTTTTGTCATGACGCTATTTATGGCATTTGGTGCGGCTTTTGAGGTACCGATTGCGATTATCTTGTTATGTTGGACAGGTGTTACAACGCCCGCATCACTTAAACGCAAACGCCCATATATACTCGTTGGCGCATTTATAGTGGGAATGTTCTTGACGCCACCAGATGTGCTTTCACAGACACTACTTGCGGTTCCTATGTATCTACTCTTTGAACTCGGTGTTTTGCTATCGAATTTTTACGTTGGTAAAAATAGAAGAAAACGCGGGGATGATGAAGAGGAAGAAGAAGGATCTGAGAGTTCTTAAAATAGCACTCTCATCAGCGATACCTGCAAGAAGCTCATTTGATTAAATGGGCTTTTTGCTTATTAGGTATAAGTTTATTTGCCGCTAAAGTTCTTTCTTAAATTGCGTATTATCCATAATTTTGGCAACGCTCTTATTTAATATGTTGAGCAACAAAATAGAGCGAGACTCACCATTAGGTTCATCAAATATCGCTTTAACACCAGTAAAAGCACCTTCAGTGATAACCACACTATCCCCATGATTTGGAATATCGAGTGCAATTGAATGTGCTATCGGCTCTTGTTGTAATAATTCAATAATTTCCTCGGGAACTTCAGTAGGTAGTAGACCAAATCGAACAAAGTGGCTCACTCCACGTGTGGATTGAATCGTTGTAGTATGTATTTCATTATGATCGAACTTAACGAATAGGTAGTTTGGAAAAAGTGCCTCGATTACGTTTGTTCGCTTACCTCTAACCATTTTTTCCATTTCAGTCATCGGTGTCATACAGATGACATTCTGCCTATTCAAATTATCGATAGCTCTATCGATTTGACCGCGTTTGCAATAAAGCAGATACCATTTTTCCATTTTTTGAATTCCATCCAACAAAATTATGCTTATGATAGCAAATTAACGCATAACAATGTGACTAATGAACACTAGCGCAATATGATTACATACCTATAAGTATAGACTAATTCAAAGTTTACCTAAGTTGGGTTAAATAATATAGACACTTGTTATCTAGGAGAAATAATGGATATTTTTTTATTGAGTAATGGCAAACTTCCTGGCAACCCAGTATGGTTAAGCTATGCATTACCACGTATCAAAGAGATGATAGCACGCAAGGAAATTAAGAGCGCAGTATTAGTTCCTTATGCTGTTTTACGTGGTTCCCATGACGAAAGAGCAGACCAATTGACTGAAGCGCTTGGCATTAAAGTGACTTCGATTGAAAACTTCTCAAGTCCTGTTGAAGCTATTGAGCAAGCAGAATGTATTCTGGTGAGCGGTGGTAATACTTGGTGGTTAAATAAATGCTTGCATGAGAATGGTTTGATTGTTGCTATCCAACGCGCTGTAAGAGAGCGTGGTGTTCCTTATATTGGATGGAGTGCCGGTTGTAACGTTGCGACACCAAGCATTCGTACAACGAATGACATGCCTGTTAGCAATGCCGCTATTATGCCATCTCTGGGACTATTTCCATTGCAAATTAACCCTCATTATATTGATGCTAATATTTCAGGGCATATGGGTGAAACTCGTGATGAAAGGTTACAAGAATTTTGTGTGATTAATCCTCATGAAGTTGTTGTCGCGCTAAGGGAAGGCAGTGGATTACAAATTAAAGGTAATGAACTTCATTACTTTAGTGGTAAAGGAGAAGGTTTTAAATTATTCCAACACAATAAGACGTTCCCTGAGCAATTAGATACGTTATCATTAAAAAAATTAGTGCCTTTTGATTGCCAGTAAAATGGTATATTTCGCCAGAAAAGAGATTGTTTTTTTAACACGTTAGATAGTAACTTGTAACCTTGGTCGGGGGTCTTATAATGAGACTCCCCCTGTAATTGTAAAAGAAGATAATGAAATACCGTGACCTTAGAGATTTTATCGCGCAGCTTGAAAAGCAAGGCGAACTAAAACGTATTACGATGGAAGTTGATCCTTATCTTGAAATGACTGAGATCGCAGATCGCACACTAAGAGCGGGGGGACCGGCCTTATTATTCGAAAACCCTAAAGGTTACAATATGCCTGTATTGTGTAACCTATTTGGCACTACAAAACGTGTGGCTATGGGCATGGGGCAAGAAGATATCAAAGCGCTCCATGATGTTGGAAAATTACTCGCTTTTCTAAAAGAACCTGATCCTCCGAAAGGTTTCCGTGATCTGATTGATAAACTACCTAAATTCAAACAAGTGCTGAATATGCCAGCGAAACGCTTAAGTTCAGCACCTTGTCAGGAACAAATTTGGGTAGGCGACGATGTTGACCTTACTAAAATACCAGTGATGCACTGCTGGCCAGAAGATGCGGCTCCTCTTATCACTTGGGGATTAACCGTGACCAAAGGGCCCCATAAAGAAAGGCAAAATTTAGGTATTTATCGGCAACAAGTGCTGGGTAAAAATAAATTAATCATGCGTTGGCTTTCTCATCGTGGCGGCGCTTTAGATTTCCAAGAGTGGTGCCAACAACATCCAGGTGAAAAATTCCCTGTGGCTGTCGCACTAGGTGCTGATCCTGCAACGATTTTAGCGGCAGTGACGCCAGTTCCTGATACCTTGTCTGAATATGCATTTGCAGGTTTGTTGCGTGGCAATAAAACGGAAGTGGTAAAATGTATTTCTAATGATCTTGAAGTTCCAGCAGGTGCTGAAATTATACTCGAAGGTTATATAGAACAGGGGGAGATGGCGCCAGAAGGACCTTATGGTGACCATACGGGATACTATAATGAAATTGATAATTTCCCTGTCTTCACCGTAACGCATGTAACTCAACGCCGTGATGCAATTTACCATTCAACCTATACCGGTAGGCCACCAGATGAACCGGCAGTGCTAGGTGAAGCATTAAATGAAGTGTTAGTGCCTATTTTACAAAAGCAATTTCCTGAAATTGTTGATTTTTATTTACCACCAGAAGGATGTTCATACCGTCTTGCTGTGGTCACAATGAAAAAACAGTATGCAGGACACGCAAAACGGGTAATGATGGGGGTTTGGTCTTATCTGCGTCAGTTTATGTACACTAAATTTGTTATCGTCTGTGATGATGATATCAATGCGCGCGACTGGAAAGATGTTATCTGGGCGATAACCACCAGAATGGATCCCGCTCGTGATACGATTATGATGGAAAATACGCCTATCGATTATCTTGATTTTGCGTCACCCGTTTCAGGATTAGGATCGAAAATGGGACTGGATGCGACAAATAAATGGCCAGGAGAAACTGACCGTGAGTGGGGTCGTCCGATAGTCATGACAGAAAGTGTGAAGTCTCGTATTGATGACATTTGGCAACAATTGAACATTTTTGAGAAATAAGAGGAAACCATGGCAACTTTGAGCTGCAAAGTCACATCTGTCGAATCGATCACGGATACAGTTTATCGGGTTATTTTGTTGCCAGATGGTCCTTTTCATTTTAAAGCAGGCCAATATTTAATGGTCGTGATGGATGAAAGAGATAAACGGCCTTTTTCAATGGCTTCCACTCCAGCAAATAAAGAATCAATCGAGTTACATATAGGTGCTTCAGATATAAATCTTTATGCCATGGCGGTAATGGATCGAATTTTAGATCAAAAACGTATTGATATTGATATTCCTCACGGAAAGGCATGGTTTAGAGAAAATAGCCAAAATGCGATGATTTTAGTTGCTGGTGGAACAGGATTTTCCTATACCCATTCAGTTCTACTCGCCGCGTTGGCAGAAAATCCATCACGTGACATTACATTTTATTGGGGTGGTCGCCAGTTAGAGCATTTATATGATCTCGGTGAGTTACAAGCACTTTGCGAAGGCTACCCTAATCTAAAAATTGTTCCTATCGTAGAACAGCCTGATGAGCTATGGCGCGGTAGAACAGGAACGGTTCTTAGTGCAGTACTCGAAGATTTTGGTGATTTATCCACCCATGATATTTATATCGCAGGGCGTTTTGAAATGGCTAAAATAGCAAGGGATCGTTTCTGTAGTGAGCGAGGGGCTAAGGCGGAGCAGTTGTTTGGTGATGCTTACGAATTCATTTAATCCGTCATATTTCAAGTTGTAGGGCTGTTGACTGCATTCAGCCCCTTGGGTCACATATTTGTGTATGTTCCCCCAAGATGTCTTCATTTGCCGCCTACCTACAACTCGAACTATTAGGATTAAATTCTCTGTTAAGATTTCAAGTTGTAGGCTTATACAATTGTCATTTTTATTTGATGCTTATTCGAATAATAAATAGAAAAAATCCCGCCCCTGACTAGGCGGGAATATCGAGAAAATACGACAATGTTGTGGCGAAAACGTTTTAGACTCGTTCAATAATCGTTGCTATTCCTTGCCCGAATCCGATACACATAGTGGCTAAGCCAAACTGCTTATCTTTTTGTTCCAACTGATTTAATAATGCAGTAGTGATCCTTGAACCAGAGCATCCAAGAGGATGACCTAATGCGATCGCCCCCCCACTCAAATTCACTTTTTCATCTATTTGACTTTCAGGTAGTTTCAATCCTTTCATGCAAGCGATAGATTGTGCAGCGAAAGCTTCATTGAGCTCAATAATATCGATATCATTTAATGAAAGTCCTGCACGTTTTAAGGCTAACTCAGTAGCAGGAACTGGCCCAAATCCCATTATAGAAGGGTCACAACCTACAACGGACATAGCTCTAATTCGAGCTCTTGGCTTAATACCATGCTCTTTTGCATAAGTCTCACTGGTCAACAACATTGCCGATGCGCCATCAGAAAGTGCTGACGAGTTACCCGCGGTAACTGTTCCGCTCACAGGATCAAAGGCAGGTCGTAATGCAGATAAACCTTGAAGACTTGCATCAAAACGAATGACTTCATCATAATTCATTGAAATCAAATTACCGTTAGCATCATGGCCTTCTATAGGGACAATCTCATGACTAAATTTTCCACTCTTTGTTGCAAGGGCTGCCAGTTGATGAGAACGTAGCGCAAAAGCATCTTGCTCTTCTCGGCTAATATTATACATTTTAGCCAACATCTCAGCAGTGAGTCCCATTGCCCCCGCCGCTTTAGCGACGCGTAAAGTTAATTTTGGATTAAAATCAATACCATGAGTCATTGGAACATGGCCCATGTGCTCAACTCCACCAATTAATACCGAGTGAGCATCACCTGTCATGATTAATCGACTAGCATCATGAATAGCCTGCATCGATGAGCCACATAAACGATTAACAGTAGTTGCAGGTACCGTATGAGGTATATCGGTTAACAGCGCCGCATTTTTGGCAATATTAAAGCCTTGTTCTAAAGTTTGTTGAACACAACCCCAAATAATGTCATTTAACTCTTTTTTATTTGCATTTGGGTTTCGCTCAAAAATGGCATTCATCAGGTGCGCAGAGAGGTTTTCCGCTCTAACATGGCGAAATACACCACCTTTAGAACGTCCCATTGGTGTGCGTATTCCATCAATAATGACGACATTTTCCATAAGATTAACCCCTCACAACTTTTTTAACATCGACAGCCACAACAGGCGGCTTCGGGTAATATCGGGCATTGGTAGCCGCTTTTTCTTTTAGTCCAGCAGGTGCGTGATAAAGAGGACTTAAATCGGTAAAAGTTTCTGCGGTTTTAAGATAAGATTGGCTTCCAAGTGTATCTAAGTAGCAAAATACACCCCCACGGAATGGTGGAAATCCAAGGCCGTAAACAAGCGCAATATCTGCATCGGCTGGACTTTGAATGATCCCCTCTTCTAAGCAACGTACAACTTCATTGATCATTGGGATCATCATTCGTGCAATAATTTCTTCTTTTGTGAACGACCGTTTTGCTTGGCTGATCGAGGCTAGTAATTCATCGGTTAGCGGATCATTTATTTTTTTAGGTTTACCTTTGTTATCTTTTTCATATTGGTAGAAGCCCTTGCCATTTTTTTGGCCAAAACGTTGTTGCTCAAACATCACATCAATTGCATTTTTACCAGTTTTACTCATGCGCTCAGGAAAACCTTGAGCCATAACTTGCTCTGCATGGAATGCGGTATCAATACCAACAACATCAAGTAAATAAGCCGGGCCCATTGGCCAGCCAAATTCTTTTTCCATGATTTTATCGATTTCTCTAAAATCAGCACCATCCTGTAACAGCAAATTAAAACCTGCAAAATAAGGGAAAAGTACTCTATTTACGAAGAAGCCTGGGCAGTCATTGACTACAATTGGAGTTTTACCCATTTGATTGGCATATGAAACAACTTTGGCAATTGTTTCATCAGATGTTTTCTCACCACGAATGATTTCAACCAGTGGCATACGGTGTACCGGGTTAAAAAAGTGCATTCCACAAAAATTTTCAGGACGTTTTAGTGCTTTAGCGAGTTCTGAAATGGGAATTGTCGATGTATTTGAAGCTAAAAGCGTTTCAGCGGTGACTAAAGATTCAGCTTCTGCTAAAACCGCGGCTTTAATTTTGGGATTCTCAACCACAGCTTCGACAATAATTTGTGAATTTTCAATACCTGCATAGGATAATGATGGGCGAATTGATGACAGCGTTGTCGCCATTTTAGCGGCGGTGATCCTTCCCCTCTCAAATTGACCATTCAATAATTTTTGAGCCTCTTCAATACCAAGATCTAATGATTTTTCATTAATATCTTTCATTAGGACAGGCACACCTTTACTGGCGGACTGATAAGCGATACCGCCCCCCATGATCCCCGCGCCTAAAACAGTTACTTGAGTTGGTACGTTGACATGATGAGCGAGCTTTTTACTTGTTGATTTGACTTGTTGGTCATTGAGAAAAACACTCACTAACGCACGTGCTACGTCGCTATGAGCTAGGGGAACGAATGCAGCTGTTTCGTGTTTCAATGCTTCATCACGGGTGCAATTTGCGGCTTTTTCTATTGTATTGACCGCTGCCATCGGTGCGGGATAATGTTTCCCAGCAACTTGGTAAACCATACCTTTGGCAACATTAAAACTCATAGTTTGTTCAATAGGACTGAGTTGTAATGGCGCTAATTTAGGCTGTCTTTTTTTCTGCCAATTAATGGCACCTGAAATGGCCGATTCGATCACTTCCAATGCTGATTGCGGTAATTTTTCTACATCAACAATTGCATCTATTAGTCCAAATTTGAGCGCTTGTGCTCCATTAATGTCTTTTCCGGCGGTAATGATTTCAAGCGCACTATCAAGGCCAATTAATCTCGGTAGGCGAACAGAACCACCAAAACCGGGCATTATACCGAGTTTAGTTTCCGGTAAACCAATACGGATATCAGGGGATGCAATTCTAAAATCAGTTGATAACACACACTCACAACCACCACCGAGGGCATAACCATTAATTGCACAAATAGTGGGAACGGGAAGATCTTCAATTCGATTAAAAATACGATTGGCATAGCTCAGCCATTCGCTGAGAGTTTCTTTTGAGGCTTCAAAAAGAGATAAGAATTCTTTGATATCTGCGCCAACAATAAACGCAGATTTGTCCGATCTAAAAATAACGCCTTGTAGATCAGAAAGTTGTTCAAGAACAGTAACGGCTTCATCAAGTGAAGCAACGGTATGAGTATCCAATTTATTAATTGGTCCTGGTGAGTTAAAAACCAGTTCTGCAATACCTGTTTTCAACCATTGAATATAGATTGTTTCACTTTGATAAAGCATGCTGCTCTCCTTTAGTATGACTGGAACATCTGGTATGACCAGATGAATCGAGTGTGACTAAAATGTTAATTAAATGCAAATGTTTAATAACAAAACTGGAATGGAGTTCACAGCAATTAAGATGAATAATGATTTAAATAAATGATATTATAATTGTATATCAATGAATTAGCTTGTATCTAAAACTGTGAGCATACCCGTTAATATCAGAACGTGCTAAGCTTGAATCTTCTAATTAATGCACAAAGGTTGAATGAAATGGAAAAACTGAATGTACTCTATGCTGAACATATTAAAACGCTACAACAAAGAACTCAGCAAGTTTTACAGCGCAGCCAATTAGACGCCATATTGATTCATTCAGGAGAACCATTACGTGTCTTTCTTGATGACTGCGATTATCCTTTTAAAGTTAATCCACATTTTAAAGCTTGGGTTCCAGTTACGGATGTTCCGCATTCATGGTTATTAGTGGATGGCGTTAATAAGCCTAAGTTATGGTTTTATTCACCAGTTGACTACTGGCACAGTGTTGAACCTCTGCCAAATAGCTTTTGGACAAAAGATGTCGAGCTAATTCATCTAAAAAGCGCCGATGATATTGGGCAATTCCTCGCCAGCCTACCAAAAGAGCATATCGGCTATATTGGTTCAGCGACGGAAAAAGCTGAAGCTCTCGGTATTTCTGCACAAAATATCAATCCAAAATCTGTTCTTGATTATTACCATTACCATCGTTCATATAAGACGGATTATGAATTATATTGTATGCGTGAAGCACAAAAAATGGCGGTAAATGGGCATTTATCGGCGTTTGATGCATTTCAAGCTGAAATGAGTGAATTCGATATTAATATTAGTTACTTACAAGCCACTGGTCATCGAGATACTAATGTTCCTTATGGTAATATTGTGGCATTAAATGAAAATGCGGCAGTTCTACATTACACCAAGTTACAACAAAAAGTACCAAGTGAATTACGTAGCTTTTTAATTGATGCAGGTGCTGAATATAATGGCTATGCCGCTGATATAACACGTACTTACGCGGCAAAAAGTAAAAGTGAATTTGCTGAGTTAATTGCTGATTTAAATATAGAACAGCTCTCACTCATTGATACGATTAAAGCGGGAGTTCGTTATACTGACTACCATGTTGATATGCATCATCGGATCGCTAAAATTCTGATTAAACATCATATTATTAAAGGCATTAGCGGTGAATCAATGGTAGAAAACGGCCTGACAACGCCATTTCTACCTCATGGTTTAGGTCATCCATTAGGGCTACAAGTCCATGATGCCGCAGGTTTTATGCAAGATGAAAATGGCACACATCTAGCTGCACCTAAAATGTATCCATTCTTACGTTGCACTAGGGTGTTAGAGCCAAAAATGGTTTTAACAATTGAACCTGGATTGTATTTTATTGAATCTTTGCTGTCTTCATGGCGTGTGGGTGAATTTAGCCAGCATTTTAATTGGGAGAAAATCGAGTTCTTCAAACCTTATGGTGGTATCCGTATTGAGGATAATATTGTGATTCATCATAATCGTATTGAAAATATGACTCGAGATTTGCATTTACCTTAATGAAACCTTATTTGATACCGGCAGAAACGATTTCAGTTACAGAAGAAATTAAGAAAAGCCGATTTATTACATATTTAGCTCATACAGAAGGTATTGATGCTGCAAAGGATTATATTCAATCCATTAAAGCTCAATACCCTGATGCCCGGCACCATTGCTGGGCTTTTGTTGCAGGACGCCCTGATGACTCCCAACAGTTGGGATTTTCTGATGATGGGGAACCAACAGGAACCGCAGGTAAACCCATCATGGCTCAATTACTGGGAAGCCATTTAGGTGAAATCACCTGTGTTGTTGTGCGTTATTTTGGTGGTATAAAGCTTGGAACGGGTGGCTTGGTTAGAGCGTATGGAAGTGGTGTACAGCAAGCACTTAAAATCTTACCGACTCAAACAAAAGTGCCACAGAAAATTTTTGATCTAGTGTGCGACTATTCGCTAATTAGTGCGGTAGAGCAGTTGCTGGTACAGATGAATGGCATGATATTACACAGTGATTATAATGAGTCTGTATCTTTGCAAATTACAATTCCTGCTACCCTTGAACAGGAAGTAAATGATAGATTACGCGATATAAGCCGCGGAGCCTTACAACTCACGCCTGAATTGAAATAGCCACTGGTTAGCAAGGAACCTGCCGAATGCATTTTCGTGCAATAACCCGTATTGTCGGGCTGCTCGTCATTATTTTCTCTTTTACTATGGTTGTGCCTGGTATTGTCGCGCTTATTTATCGCGACGGCGCTGGGCGAGCTTTCAGTCAAACTTTTATAACCGCTTTATTAATCGGACTTTTTTTATGGCTTCCAACTCGTAATAGTAAGCATGAATTAAAGGCAAAAGAAGGTTTTCTAATTGTGGTCTTATTTTGGACCGTGTTGGGAAGCGTGGGAGCTTTACCTTTTATCTTTTCTGAAAAGCCTAATCTTTCAATTACGGATGCTTTTTTTGAATCATTCTCAGGGCTAACGACGACAGGGGCGACAACGCTAACAGGGTTAGACTCCTTACCAAAAGCTATTTTATTTTATCGACAAATGCTGCAATGGCTTGGTGGGATGGGGATTATTGTACTCGCAGTCGCTATTTTACCTTTATTAGGCGTCGGTGGAATGCAGCTTTATCGAGCAGAAATGCCGGGGCCTCTTAAAGATAATAAAATGCGTCCGCGTATTGCTGAAACTGCAAAAACCTTATGGCTTATCTATGTGCTTCTGACTATTGCTTGCGCTATCGCTTTGTGGGTAGCGGGTATGGATGTTTTTGATGCGATATCCCATAGTTTCTCAACGATTGCAATTGGTGGTTTCTCTACTCATGACGCCAGCATCGGCTATTTTAACAGTCCCGCCATAAATACCATTATTGGGATCTTTCTTCTAATTTCTGGCTGTAATTTCGGTTTGCACTTTGCGGTATTAACCGGAAGAAGCTTAGGTATTTATTGGCGCGATCCTGAATTTAGAGTGTTTATTAGTTTTCAATTAGTTTTAGTCATTGTGTGTACGCTAGTTCTCCTTTATCACTCTATTTATGATAGTTTCGGACAAACGTTAGATCAGGCTTTTTTCCAAGTTGTATCGATGGCAACAACGGCTGGATTTACAACGGATAGTTTTTCAGGTTGGCCTATTTTCTTGCCAATGCTTTTACTATGTGCCGCTTTTGTAGGGGGATGTGCGGGGTCAACCGGCGGTGGTTTGAAGGTTATCCGTATTTTATTACTTTCTTTACAAGGCTCTCGTGAATTAAAAAGGCTAGTACACCCAAATGCGGTTTATACCATTAAGTTAGGGCAAAGGGCCTTACCAGAACGAATCATTGAAGCTGTTTGGGGGTTTTTCTCAGCTTATGCCTTAGTGTTTGTGGTGAGTTTGCTGCTATTAATTGCGACTGGGGTTGATGAATTCACAGCTTTCTCTGCCATTGCAACGACATTAAATAACTTAGGTCCGGGGTTAGGCTCGGTAGCGGATAACTTCACCTCAATGAATCCAGTGGGTAAATGGATATTAGTTGTTACCATGTTATTTGGTCGTCTTGAAGTCTTCACATTGTTGGTTTTATTTACCCCAACATTTTGGCGTGAATAAGTATCATCAATATTTGAATGATTTTATATAGTAAAAGCATTGTTAGAATTGAAGCGATAATTAGATATACATAAGAACGATAAACGACAGAGGAGCAATGATGAGCTATTTACTTTTACACTCCAGTACGGATGGACAAACAAAAAAAATTATTTTAAAGATGGCAGAACAGTTACGTACCCAGGGATGTGAATGTGATATCCGTGACTTGAATACAGAGCAAAATTTAAATATATCGGCTTATGATAAAGTTCTTATTGGTGCATCGATTCGTTACGGGCACTTTAATAAGAAGCTTTTACGATTTACAACTTTGCACCAAGCTCAGTTAAATGCAATGAAAACGGGTTTCTTCGCGGTAAACCTGACGGCGAGAAAAGAAGGTAAAGATACAGCAGAAACAAATTCATATACGCGTAAGTTTCTGGAACGGTGTCCTTGGCAACCGACAATTAAATCTGTTTTTGCAGGTGCGCTCTTTTATCCTCGCTACAAATGGCTCGATAGAACAATGATCCGCTTTATAATGAAGATGACTGACGGGCCAACTGATCCCAATACAGAAATTGAATACACTAATTGGGATAATGTCACGGCTTTCGCAACAAATTTCGATAATCTATAGCGTGCTTTATCAACAAAATGTAGGTGTTTTGCTCGATTGGTTTAAAATATCAGCGGTTGAAAATAAAAATCAAAAAAACACTTGCTAGAATTCTCTGACTCCCTATAATGCGCATCCACTGACCG